>JAJZCA010000087.1 GCA_021798735.1 Acidobacteriota bacterium
TTTTTGCTATACTTTCGCGCTTTTCAGTTACACGCGAAGCTTGAAATTTATAAATTGCCGGCGTAGCTCAGTTGGGTGAGCCGCGAAGCGGCGAACGCCCTGACAGGATGTCAGGGCCGGGACATCCCGATGAGGCGGAATTGCGCCAGGGATGGCAGATTGTGTATATCCAGGAAGCCGGCGTAGCTCAGTTGGTAGAGCAACGCATTCGTAATGCGTGGGTCGGGAGTTCGACTCTCTCCGCCGGCACCAAATAAAAACAAGTACTTACGTAAAAATAACTCTCATCAGTTGACTTCAATATGGCTATTTGCCATAGATACGCCATAGTTAGCCTCTGGTGGGTTCTCAATGCTGCCAGAAATATAAACCCAAGCCGCTTAGGTTATGCTAAAATGGCAACCGTTCTCAGGATATCTGGGCTTCGCGTGGTGATCTATCCGAATGACCATCGCCCAGCACATGTTCATGTGATTGGGAGCGATCATGAAGCGGTGTTCAATTTGCACTGCCCGGACGGAACCCCTGAGCTACGTGAAAATTACGGATTTTCGCAGAGGGAACTGGGAAAGATTGCTAACGAGGTAGCTGCCAATTTGGCACAACTCTGTAAGAGTTGGAGGAGCATACATGGCCATTACGAATGAAGACTTTGTAACGGCGAACCGCCGAGCTGCAGACACTAAAGCTGCTTTCCCCGCCGCTGTATCCGTGCACTATGATCGCCGCGTTGCCCGCGTGGTTATCTCGTTGGCTTCCGGACTCGAATTGGCGTTCTCCCCGAAGCACGCGCAAGGGTTGGAGCACGCAAAGCCTGCGGATCTCTCGCACGCGGAGATTACGCCGTCCGGCTTGGGCATCCACTTTCCGAGCCTGGATGCTGATCTCTACATTCCCGCGCTGCTCGACGGATTCCTGGGTTCGAAACGCTGGGTAGCAGGGGAAATCGGGAAAATCGGCGGTAAAGCGACCACGGCCGCAAAAGCGGCCGCAGCTCGCCAGAACGGAAAACTAGGCGGGCGACCCAAAAAGCCTAAAAAGCCTAAAGAGCTTATCTCCGCGTAGTTGACATCTGAGCATGGCCGCCATCCGTAAGCGTACTGGACCCCGCGGCAAACCTGTGTGGCAGGCGCAGATTATCCGCTTGGGGTTCAAGCCCCAGTACCACACGTTCGACACCAAGGGTGAAGCGGAGGCATGGGCACGTCGGGCCGAGTCCGAGATGGATGCCGGGGCATGGCAGGACCGCACGGAAGGCGACCGCACCTCGCTGGCCGATGCGTTGCAACGATACCGTCTTGAAGTGACTCCGCGGAAAGCGCCCGCCACCGCACAACGCGAACGACTCAAGATTGAGCGTATGGGGCGCTGCTCACTTGCCCATATCGCGCTGTCGCGTCTCACGGGCCGAGATGTGGCCGATTACATACGCGAACGGGAAGGACAGAAAGTTAAATCCGCGACTGTGCTTAGCGAGCTCGCTACACTCAGCCACCTGTACACGGTAGCCCGCTCCGCTTGGGGCATGCCGTACCTCATAAATCCCGTACCGCTCGCCAAAGCGGCCCGACCCAAGCTACCGTCCGGGCGGGAACGCCGCCTTGCAGCTGGTGAAGAAGACCGGCTCTTGTCTGCGGCTTCGCCCGAATTCGGTGCCGTGATCCGGTTTGCTCTTGCGACTGCCATGCGCAGAGGGGAGATTGCTTCGCTCCGCTGGGAACATGTGGACCTCGGCAGGCGCTGTCTTACCATTAGCTCTGATAATGCCAAGAACCATGCAGCTCGAACAGTACCACTATCCCCAACAGCACTGGACGTGCTGAAGACAATCCCTCGCCGCATTGACGGCTCGGTGTTCGGCATGACAGTGAATTCGATCTCGCTCGCCTGGAAGCGCGTTATAAAGAAAGCCGGAATCGAAGGTCTGCATTTCCACGACCTCCGGCATGAAGCCATTTCGCGCCTGTTCGAGGACACGGACCTGGACGTGATGGAAATCCGCGCCATCAGCGGTCACAAGACGTTGCAAATGCTGGCCCGCTATACTCATTTGCGCACGCAGCGTTTAGCCGACCGCCTGGCCGGCATGCCACGCACTGGGAAAGCAGCTGTGGTTCCCTATCAGAGCCTGTAAGTAGTGGCGTGTGACTGTCCAAACAATCAGTTTTGCATTTCGCTTTTTCTCATTTGTTTTTGTTTGTCATTGTTGTCTATGGCAGGGACAAAGACATCAGAAAAAGCCCATTGGGGAATAGCACAACGATAGCGATGCCTGCCACTTTCAACACAGCTCGGCCGTTCTAGATCGTGATGCCATGATCAAGCGTTATTGTTCAGTGCCTCCGGGGCTTGAGTATTTGGGACCCTCGGAATTAGGGCCAGCGGGGGTCCAAGGCCCGTAAACAGGCGGAATTAATCGCCAACCCGGTGTTGTGGTCGAAAGAATGGTTTGCTGATTCGAAAGATTGACCAACCTAATATAGGCACGGGCCGGATTGCCCTGTACAGACGGATGGTAGGGCTCGTCATCGGTCCCATGATTCCAAGCGACAACTACAATGTAGTTTTGTCCCGGCATTAAAATGATGTGAGTCACGGGAGGCGAATGAATGTTCTGAAACCCCAAAACCGTAGCGACACGTTGGCCATCAATCCAGACCGCAATATTATCGTCCGCAGCCGCAAACAGTGCGACATTGGCTGGGGATGTGGATGGATTATCGATCGTGTGTCGGGCAATGAAATACTGGGCGCCGGGAGCGCCATAATCGTACTGCATGTCGTTTGCGGCATACCAGAAATCTTCATATCCAAAAATACTGGATACCGCATAGTTAACACCTTGGGGTAACGCGCTCGTGACCGATTGTCCACTTGTGGAAAAATTGTGAGGTACCGGGGTGCTGTTTCCGACCGCCGTTCCCAAGCCGATGACCTTAAGGGAAATCGCGTCAGCCGGCACTAGAAGCAATTCGCGGCCGCCCTGGACAATCCAATTGTCAAGCGTGCAGCCGCTTTGCTGGGCTTGAGCAATCTGGGCCGTAGTAAATTCTGCTATGTCATTGCCATCTCCCCAGATGTCTGTTCCCGTTGCCCAATTAGTTCCCGAGGCGATATGGTCCTCTCCGATTTCAAGCTGGTAGGCGAATATAATGCTGTAGATGCCTGGCGTGGTTGGTGCCGTTAAGTGCACGGAACTGCGTATAGTGGAGGTTCCGGTAGCGACCGAAGGAGTCACTGTCCAGAAACTGGTCGCAGGATTGCCCCATGAGGGCGTCCCAATCATGGGGGCGACCGCCGACGGGGCTCCGTGGTTTACGACGGTCATAAAAACAGCACCGGAGATCGGGCTGCCGGCCTGAACATTAATCATTTTGTTGGCCGCATTGATGTTGGCAAAATCTCCACTTCCGGAGGTAATCCGGATATAGCCATGTGTATTGTTGGTCAACCCGGCACCGGCAGCCTGTGCGCATTGCAGCGGCGCATTCTGTTCAGCGTATGAAGCACGGGTTTGCACGTGTCTCTGTGGCGATTGCGATGATCCTGCATATCTACTTTGTGCGGGCTGTGCCGATTCATGCTGCCCCGGCGGTGACACCGCAACCGCTGGCACACGTTGAGCAGGTTGAACGGTTGATGTCGGGCCCGCAAGGGGCGAAGGGCTAGCAAGCGGGCTATTCCGACCTGTCAACGTTCTGAGTACCGCTAAATCGTCGCTGATTGTTACTTGCTGAAGCTGATTGGGCAGCGCCCAACCCGTCGTTGTTTTAAGCAGCACTACGGACTGCGTCAAGTCCTTTTGAAGGCGCGGAAACGCTTGTGCAACCATCCCCCCTTGAGTCGCCCAGTCGGGCAGCCCGACCCAGCGCAGGGATAATTGCACCGGCATCCAGTTCGAAGGAATACTGACTCCGGCCGGCAGCGTACCCTCCACGAGCTCGCTCACGTCCATGGTGCGCACGCGAGAAATGGCAATGTCAGTTGCTACGCAGAATTGGCCATTGCGGATAAAACTCTGTGCCGCGGGCATCTGTTGATACTGCCATTGCACGCCAAGTGCAGTTCGACCGATGCTTGGGGGGGCATACAGACCCGCCGTCACGAGATCATCGAGAAACTCCTTTTGAGCTAGCGTATTCGGAACGACTGTCTTTGCTGAGTAATTGAGGTCCCCAAGACAGGCATCCGCCATCAGGCGGCTCCGGTGTTGCGCAAGCCACTGCGCAACAATCGGTGCAAAGCGGGACTCGCTCGAACCCAGCCCAAACAGGCCCAAGCGCCACACACCCAGGGCGATAAGTGCAACGACGATAAGCGCGGCGGGAATAATCCAGATGAGTTTCCGGCGCGGACCCTCAGGCGTGGGTGCCGGGGCGTTTTGGGTCGGCGGGGAGTTTGGCCGGTGTCCTGCCGGTTCCGCTACTGGTGCGGCTGGGGGAGGTGGCGGACGAACTTGCTCCTCCGGCGCATGGTGTGGCGGTGTCGCTGCAGGTGCGTCTGGCGGAGGCACCAGCGGAGGCTTGACCGCGTGCCCGCACTTGGTACAAAACCGTGCGTCGCTCGCGATGCCGGCGCCGCAGTGGGTACAAAATCGGCTCATGGCGCGCCTCTCTACGTCTGCTTCAGTGCGAAACCGCAGGCGCCGCAGAACACATCGTTAGCGGCGATCGTTTGACGACATTGTGGACAAAATGCCATCTGGTTCGGAGTTGCACTGGAAGAAATGGTGGGCGTTGTGGTCGGCGGCGCGCGTGGAACAACCGGTGCCTCCGAACTGCGCGCGCGCCGTTGTTCGGTTTTCTGTTTGAAGTCGGCCATCTTGGTACGCAGCATGTCGCTCACTTCTGATCCGACCCCTTCACTGACCGAGCGGAACAGATAGATCAGGCCCAGCATGTAAATCAGCACCACCACCGCCCCAGCCAGCAGAGATATGATGGTTATGGACAGCGAGGCCCCGCCCAATCCCACCCCAAATTCCCGAAGCAGCGACAGGGGGCCGCCCAACGAGCCGAGACCGTTTTGCGCTGTGAACCAACTGCCTAAACCTGAAGCCAGGCCGGAAGACTGGGACAAGTACATACCGTCGACCGGAATGCTGGCAAAGATCGTCAACCAAAATACAAAGGCCGCGGCCGGAAACACGATTACCCACAGCACAACGAAATGGATAAAGACCGTCAGGGGACGGCTCACAACAATATCAATCGCGCGCAATATGGCGTGTACCAGTCCCTCGCCTTGCCAGATCACCACAAAAATTAACGGCACACCTAACAGCAGTACGGCATAGGCCAGGGCCAACACCACTACCGACGGTCCGGCCAGCAGAAAGCCAAATACGGCCTGCAAATGCGGTATCTGACCCAAGCGCGAAATGACATACAGGATGGCCAGCAGAACTGCGAAGCCCAGGCCCAGCAACAGTAGGGCGCCCACCACGCGCACCGTGGCCCCCACTCCGCCGAACGTGGCGGGCACAAAGCCACGGAATGCTTGACCATCGGCCTGGTCCACCAGAGCGAGTCCTGCGGCGTTGACTCCAATGGCCAGCACCAGCATCGCGACCAGGAATAGCGCGATGAACAGCGCGGCACTGTGATTACTGCCGCCGCCGCTGATCCCGGCCGTGACAATCAGGCCGGCAATTACGCAACTTGCAATAAGCAACAACAGTGCTCGCCAGTTGTGCAAGGCATCATAGCTTCGTAACAGGATTCCCAACTTATAGGTCGAATTGATATCCATTGCGTGGTACCTCCCGCCCGTATTTTTCAGGTGCCTGCAAAAAGAAAACTACACTATGTTCTCCGACTTAGGACTCGATCGTACGATGTCTGGCTGAGCTAAATCCGCGGCATGATGCCGTCAAACGGGCTGCGCTCGAACGAACGGATTTGATCCCACCACTTTTCGTGCAACCGCAGCCTTCTCCCGAATACCGGCAATTTGCCTCCACCCATGGCATTTGAGATTAGCCTGTCCGTCATCACTCAGTGTGCCGGCTATCCTGCATCATTCAAGGTTGTCAATTCGACAGCACGCCCCCGTGGATTTGGGCTTTTTTCCCTGGCGGAGGAGACGATTGCTGGCCTTGCACTTTCAACTTGCCGCCCGTGCCGAGGCCGCCCTTGATATACTGAGCGCGATAATTTCGGACCGATTTGACGAGATTGTTATAAGCATCCACAAAGGCGGCAACGACCACCTTCCCTTGTGCAGTATTGCGATAAGCACCCAGGCCTGCGCCCATTCCACCGCCGAACAAGGCGCCAAATCCGCCAAAATCGAAATTGCGGGCGCTTCCCGTAGCGGCTGCCATTTGTACCCCAGAGCGGTTGTCATCCATGATCAAACTGGTGCTCGCGTCTTTGGCATGCACATTACCGGCTATAAATCCGGCAACTGGCGAGATCTCGCCGAGAAAGCCGCCCAGACCGCCTGCGTTGGTATTGGAGATATTCACCGAAGGAACAATGGTGTAGTCCGCAGCGACCATCTGTCCCTTGTGAAAATCCGAGCTTTGCCGAAGCTCACCGGACGCTTCCAATTGACGCTCCTGCATGGATGCGTTCAGACCTTCCCCGCGGTCCACAACTACGAAACAATTGGATTGCTGCACGATCAACTTGATAAGCGGCGTGACGCTCGGCAGGTTGTATTGCCGGGTGAGCGTGTAATACCAGGGATCATTGGTGTGCTCGTAGATTTCCACTGTACCCAGCGGCCGGCCGCAATGCTGCAGGCTGGAATTGGCGCCCTGTGAGCTTGCTCCGGCCGCGCTCCCGGTGGCGGCGGTGCTCGCTCCGGACGATCCCATTTGCATCATGGAACAGGCACCCAGTGCCGATGCGAGAATGAAACAAACAAATGCAGTCGCGAAGTGCTTCATGTTGGCTACTCCTAGGAATTTGAGTAATACGGAAACGGAAGATTTCATGACCGTCACCCCATGACATGCCCCCAGACTGAGCTCTCTAGACCGTCAATCGAACGCACCTGCTTGGCAGAACGGGCGATGGGACGCTGATCGCAGTCGTTGTTGGTGGAACCGCGCCAAGACTGCTTGCAAGCCAAGCGGTATATGGAACTAATGCCCTTTCTCGTGCTTCCACTTTTAGCACCAAACTTAGCTCCACCCAATGAGACGTGTTCCTCCGAAGGGATTGGTATACGCCACGGCCGACCATTTGACAATCTCGGCGACAACGACTCGTTAACTGCATTTCAGTTGAATGCAGCGCGAAACGTAGGCACGAAAAAACTTTTGGCAATAATAGAAACTGCAGCCTTAGTACACAAACCGAATGCAAGCATATGATAGTTATTCGATTGTGATTTTTGGCACGCGTTTTGCCGCGATTTGCAAGGCGTCTGATTCCTCGTTGACGGTCACGACAGGGAGGTGTAGCGTCCCCGAGCCTGAAGTTGAGCGCGGGGGCGCTTGTTTCGCAGGCGCCGCCTTGGGCATGTAAATTGGTAGCTTGCAGTTTGAGGGGGAAAACATGAACAGACGCTGTTTGTTTTGGGCAGTGGGCTTATTGGTGGCGACAGGAATAACCGGATGCGGGGGCGGCGGTGGGAATGCGTCGAATCCGCCTTCAAGCGCGCCCCCTACAAGCAGAAGCGTTAAAGTCAGCCTGGATCCCTCCATACCGACGACAAATGTCGCGCAGGTGATCTCCCCATACGGGTCGTCCCCACTTTCTTCGAGTGGCTCGGCCGTAGTACCTCTGCCCACGTCAGTGATAAACCCCGTTGTGGTTGTTGCCATTAATTCGACAGGTAATCTGCTTGCGGCGGGGACCACCTCCGGAAACACATTAACGCTAAATGCAACCACGACCGCTACTGTGCTGGTACGGATCGGCATCGGAGCCTTGCCGTCAAACGTTACCGTTTCGCAAGTCAATAGTCAGATTCAAAGTTCGGCGGATTTTCAGACTCTGGTAAGCGCGGTTCAAAGTAACTTAACCGCCGGGACTCCCCCTGGCGCTTCATCTAGCGTAATGGCAGTTCTTCCTAAGGTGATTACTGAATCTATCTTAGCGATCAAATCTGCAGCGGGTGCCGCGAAAAGCGCGGTGGCCAGGCAAACCGTAGAGGCTCCCCTGCCGTATTCAGTTTTGGTAATGAACGTCGGTAATGTCGATCTCGGAGGCGTGTCGGTTGCAAGCTCTGCTCAAAATGAAATGGTGCTCTCCAATGAATTGCAGGTGTATTTCTCTGCCCAGACTACCAGTCTCAACAAGAATATCCTCGGAACAGCATCCGTCGCTCCGACTAATGTGTTCAACGGTCTAGTTGGATTGGTGGCCCAAACAAATGTAACCACCAGCGGCAGTCAGTTTTTCCTGACTGTGTCGGAAGACAATGCGGCAAAGGCGGCTAATATCACTCAGGTTACGGTCAATGCAGTAGAGATGATCATGCAGGTAGCAGGGGTCAGCACTGATACACAGTGCGGTGTTTCTATAGCAAATGCGATTGTGCCTGCATCCAAGGTTACACTAATTACCGAAACGGGGAATTTCAATTCCTATTTTAACTATCTGGAAAACGCAAGCACGTACTCAACCATTGCGAACGATATCGGTACGCAATGCGGCATCAGTGTTTCGATCCAGGCAACCGGATCCCTGGCGGCCTCATTCATTCCGATCTTGGGGCAGATCTATGACGCTTACAAGTTCGTCGTAACAGCCGCGTCCGCAGCATCGTTGGGCGCCGAAGCTTTTCAGATTGGAGATTTCTTCACTATGCAGCCCGTAGAAGTCGGTGTTTGCATGAATGCAGCGTCCGTCGTCGATTGCGTGGCGAGTATCACGATCACCCCAAGCACATCCAACATCTCTCCCGGTGGCTCCGTACAGTTGACGGCAACGGCTTACGATAATGACGGGAATAAAACGGCCTACCCGGATACTCTGACATGGACAACGAGCTCCCCCGGACTTTCTGTGTCGTCTGCCGGTCTGGTCATGGCATCGCCATCGGCGTCACCGGGTAACGCAACGGTCACGGTAACCGATCCGCTGACCGGCATAATGGCATCCGCGACAGTCACAGTGAGCGCCGGCTTCACTGTTGCAGGCTCGCTGACAGGGCTCAATGGCGGAGCGCAAGTCACGCTCGAGAACAACGGCACCGATCCGCTTACCCTGACTACAAATGGTCCATTCACCTTCTCGACCGACGTAGCCTCGGGTGGCAGCTATGACGTAACGGTATCCAGCCAACCCACTGGAGAGATCTGCACGGTCAGCAACGGCAGCGGTAGAGCCTCAGGGAACGTGACTGGCGTACAGGTTACTTGTGCCGCCTCATCTGCCAGCAGCTATACCATCGGCGGTACCCTTACGGGCCTTGCCACTGGCGCGAGTGTGACGCTCAAGGACAACGGGGGTGACGCGCTAGCACTCTCGGCGAATGGCACGTTCACCTTTTCGACTGCTGTGCTCTCCGGTGATACCTACGACGTCACAGTCAGTACGCAACCCACTGGGCAGGCTTGTGCGATCACGAACGGCAGCGGCACGGCGACGAGTGACGTCACAAACGTGCAAGTAACCTGCGGACCGTCGAACGGACAGTTCGGTGCCGAGCGGGTGCTGTACAGCTTTACAGGTGGCAGCGACGGCGCAAACCCCGCGGGTGGCCTGATGATGGATAGTGTCGGTAATCTCTACGGCACAACGAACAACGGTGGATCTGGCGGAATGGGCACCGTGTTCAAATTGGCGCTGAATAGCAGCGGCGACTACGCCGAATCAACGATATACTCATTCACCGGTGGCACCGATGGGTCACAACCAGAAGCGGGTGTGATCATGGACGGAGCGGGCAATCTGTACGGCACGACGGCCTATGGCGCAGGTGGCTATGGGACCGTCTTCAAGCTGACTCCACACGGTAGCGCCGGTTACACAGAATCGACCTTATATACATTCACCGGCGGCAGTGATGGAGGTGTGCCCGAAGCCGGCGTAATCATGGATAGCAAAGGCACTTTGTACGGCACGACAGTAGGTGAGGGCAGCAATGGCGGTGGCACTGTGTTCAAATTGACGCCCAACGGCAGTAGTGGCTACGTCGAAGCGACGTTGTATAATTTACCGAGTGTTAGTTATGGAGTTGCCAGCGCAGGTGGCTTGATTATGGATAGCGCCGGCGATCTGTACGGGACTTCGGTTGGTAGTGGCGGCGCCAGTCTTGCTGGCACGGTGTTCAAGCTAACGCCGAATGCTAGTGGGGGTTATACAGAATCGACCATATATACATTCACCGGCGGCAGTGACGGAGGTGCGCCCGCAGCCGGCGTAATTATGGATAGCAAGGGCAATTTGTACGGTACAACAGTAGGTGGCGGCAGCCATAACGGCGGCGTAGTATTTGAATTGGAACCAAACGGTTCTGGTGGCTATAGCGAATCAGTCTTGTACAACTTCACGGGCGGCAGCGACGGTGGGAACCCGATCGGTGGTCTGGTTATGGACGGCTTCGGCAATTTCTACGGTGCTGCCTTTTCCGGTGGCACTGGAGGTTGCAGCGGCGGTGCCGGTTGCGGCGTCGTCTTCAAGCTGACGCCAAATGGCACGGGTGGCTATAGCGAATCGGTCTTGTACACATTTACTGGCGGCGCCGATGGCGGTACTCCTGAGGCAGGTGTGATTATGGATAGCGCGAACAACCTCTTTGGTACCACGATACAGGGTGGTAGCTACTACAGCTCCCCGTTATACGGCGATGGCGTCGTATATGAAATTCCTGCACAATAGGTTTGCTCGGAGTTTCATGGCCTTAGGATCCGTAAACGAATAACAGTATCAGTTCTACTGCTGGAACCCACATTCAGCCTCTTCCAATACAAAATGAGCGTAAGTGTTGATTTCCGTGCAATCATGACCCACTCTTTCCAAAATCGCTGACCCACCGAGTTGCTGATAAAATTGAGTTCAATCAGGCGGTTAAGTGTTCTGCGGCGGGTCAGTCGTAGATGAATATCTGGGTCAAATCGCCATGGAATTCAACAACCAGTATGCTAATGCATTGATTAGGATATGAGGATGCTCTAATGGTCGATATAAATCATGACGCTATAACGGAATCCCAGTATCAGATTATAGCAGCACGCCGCCAAGCATATGACACCTTGATCTGGCAAACGCCAGTAATCAGCCTTACTGCACAAGCGTTTCTCTTTACTATCGCACTCGGTAGTGGGTATATATCACATCGCATAATTGCTAGCGCACTTGCCCTTATCACTGCGCTTGCATCATCTCAGCTACTCGCAAAACATAGATATCACGAGACCTATTACTCACGACTCCTCGAAGCAATCGAGAGTTGCAAAAGACTTCCACCAGTACACCAGCGTCCACCAAAGCCTAACGGTCCAATTGCGTGGTCATCGTACACAGTATGGCAGGTAGTCTTTATAGCATTTGCAGTAGCGGCAATAGGAGCAGGTATTCTGGCTATACTTCATGCTTAAGAGAGAGACGCAGCTGCTTCCGGATGCGAAATGGAAAGCCCTTCAGCTTTGCATTCCGATAACTTGTGTTGACGTACTCCTAATTAGAGAGGTTAATAAATCTACATTCGAAATAGGCCTGATTTACCGGAATACTCCTCACCAAGGTCGTCGCTGGTGTTTGATCGGTGGCCGTCTATTTCTCAACGAACCGCTTAGAGATGCTGTCGCTCGTCAAGTACACGACGCCATAGGCAAGCACGCTCGCTGCATATTACCTGCGAACCTTCAACCATTGTTTATAGCTGAGTATTTTTCTAAAAGAGTAAGCGGATCGCTTTTCGACCCACGAAAACATGCTATAGGTCTGACATTTGTAGTTCAAATACAAGGTCAAACACAACCACAAGGAGAAGCCATAGATTTCCGTTGGTTTACTCTCGATCAGCTTCCGAACTCAAAGTATTTTGGCTTTGGCCAGAGAAAAGTAGTGTTTGAGTGCATTCAGCGGTTTGAACTTGCTGATGGTTGCGGATGGGTTCAATCGAACCGCTGACCTCCGCTGACTTTGCCTGTGCCGCGTCGGACTAGATGCGCGTTTAAACAACGGATAGTAGTGCTCGCCCTCAATAACAGCTGAGTTATTATCTCGGGTGGACTCAGCGGCGAGCGTTACCGTTACATCCACCGAAGATATGGGGTCAGGTCTTGAAATATCAGTACCCCAGGCTAAGCGGATGACATGACTCGTCCGCTGCGCATTGAATATCCTGGCGCGTTGTACCACGTCACGGCGCGAGGCAATGCCCGGCAGCGCATCTATGTGGATGCGGAAGACTACCGAGCTTTTCTGAATCTATTGGGCAAGCTGAGTGAGCGGTATCACTGGCGGTGTCACGCCTACTGTCTCATGAGCAATCATTATC
>JAJZCA010000088.1 GCA_021798735.1 Acidobacteriota bacterium
CCGCAGACTCTACCCCTTTAACAGTCGGCGTGTGAGATATGCAGGCTAGTGGGACATTGGCTGCTGAGGTGTCAACTGCTGCGGCAGCGGTGGCCGCGGCCGGAATTCTGTCCAATGGCTGGCCATTTGCGGGTTGCTTGAGGGATGCACCTGGTTCCACATATCCATGGAGATGCCGTTTAAGTCATACACCACTTTTCCGGCCCGAATTGTCAGTTGGCAGATGAGGCGCGTGTTGCCCATCAGCTTCGTGTTGTCCATGTCCAGAAAGCCGAACTTCCCGTGTTCCTCGCTTAGCACCGCAACGTCCGCAGGCGCTCCAGGCGAAAGATTGCCAAGTTGCGGCCGCTGGATCTCTTTTGCCGGATGCGACGTGGTGTCTGCAACTACCTGTTGCAACGTGAGCCCCATGGCCATGAACTTACTCATCACGTTCAGCATGTCCTTGGTGCTGGAGTTCATGCTGTCGGCGTGCAGGTCGGTCGAGAGCGAATCAGGCAGGAATCCAGCTTTGATTAGCGGTATAGCGACGCGGAAGAGGAAACTGCCGCCGCCGGTGCCGGCGTCGAAGTAGATGCCGCGCGCGCGGCCAAGGATCAATCCCTTCTGCGGACCCAGGGTCATCGGATCCTGTTCGCCGCGCAGGCCAGAATAGACGTGGGTATAGATGTCTCCTGGGCGCAGATACTTGGTCAGCAGATCGTAGAGCGGGCGCTCGCTCCGATTGGCGCCATAGTCGATCATCACGGGAATGTGGGCGATGTTGCCCACATCGACCGCTCGGATGTAAGGCGTCCACTCCGGGCCGCTGAAATGTGCGCTTTTGATCCCAATGATTGTGTCTGGATAGCGCATCGCCATCCAGGCCGTTGGCACGACTTGCATGTCGTCAATGTTGTCTTCGAAGCGGGGACCGCGCATGCCAGCCCCGACGATGTTCAGAAATGCCAGCACCCGGGTCTGCTCGCGGTCAATAATGTGTTCCTTAAAATCCTCAAAGTTGCGCCATCCGGAACTGCCAGCATCGCACACGGTCGTGACTCCGTTGCGGAAGGTAAAGCCGTCGGGCCAGATACCAGAGTCGCCAGCATAGGAGTGGGCTTCTCCAGTCGAGGCGTAGTCGTGGGTGTGGATGTCAATCAACCCTGGGGTCACGTAGTAGCCGGTAGCGTCAATTGTCTTGACGGCATCTTTCGGATTCAAGCGCTCGCCGACCGCTGCGATCTTGCCATTCTTGATGGCGACATCCATCACTTTGTCAATATTGTTTTTGGGGTCGATTACGTGCCCGTTCTGCAGCAGCAGGTCGTACGGCAGTGGGTTGGAAAGAGCCGGAGCCGGTGCCGCGCTGCGCACTCTCCCGCGATTGGCAGATCCACTCTGCTGCGGAACCGTCTGCGGCAGGCCAGCTTCTTGATTGGGTCCTTGTCCAGCGGGAGTCACCGGAAAGCAGCCACGGCATCCGGTCGGTCCCGGTTGCCCCGGATTCTGAAATGCGTTGGCACTGACGGGAACCGACGTTTCTGGAACGGCAGGAGCAGTCCTCGTGGCCTGATTTCCAGAGGTTTGTGCCTGCACGACTACGGCGAACAGTAGTGTCGCGCTAAAGAAAGAACGCCCGATTATGGATATCTGTTTTAGCTTCATCCTTAAAATACTCCTCCATGAGATTTTTCCGGTTTCGAAACTTCATCCTGGGCACATTCTTCACCCTTGGCCATCCTTCGGCCGCCATCGTAGCCGCAGTCCCGGTCTGGATGAACAAGGCATCCTCTGCGTTAGGTATTACAACACAATACACGATAATTTTCTTGCTCGGGACCGAATGATGCCATGGACTTACATGTGAGGAGGTGCGTTATTGAGTCGCGCTGCGAAATACTTGACAGACGAGCAAGAACCCAAGAAGATCAATGAAACTTCCGCAGATGTCATCGGCACTTTAAAATCGGCCTCACTCATAGCTGATATGTATTTTCAGTTGCATTGTTGCAACAGAACTATGGAATTGCTAGAGACTATGGAATTGCGGGAGCAAGGAGATCGATGTTGAAAGAGCAGGGCATACGATTCCGGTACATCCTAGCATTCTGGCTATTTATATTGAGCGCCGTAGCGTTTTTAGACCGGACGAATATTTCGATAGCGGGACTGGAAATCAGTCGGGAATACGGATTGGGGAACCAGCGACTGGGGTGGATCTTCAGTTCGTTTTTGATAGGGTATGCGGTATTCCAGTTGCCGGCGGGCTGGTTGTCGGCGCGTTTTGGACCGCGGCGAGTGTTGACGCTGGGGTTGCTGTTATGGGGAGCGACGACGGCACTGACGGCCATGCTGCCGACGGCGATCGAGCATGCGGTGCTGCTGTTGATCGGGGTGCGATTTGTACTGGGGGCCGGGGAGTCGGTGATCTATCCGGCGGCCAACCAGTTTGTGGCGCGCTGGGTGCCACAGAAGGAACGGGGCGTCATCAATGGGCTGATTTTTGCCGGGGTGGGGGCGGGGAGCGGACTGACGCCGCCGGTGCTGAGCTGGCTGATACGCCACCATGGCTGGCGGGCGGCGTTCTGGTTCAGCGCGGTGGTGGGCTTCATTGCAGGGATTGTGTGGTGGGTGATAGCGCGGGACACGCCGGAGGAACATCCGGCGGTGCAAGCGGCGGAGTTGCAGGAGATTCGCGAAGGGCTGAACTACCAGGCCGCGGCGGGCGGGAGTGGGAAGCCGAAGATCTCCTGGGGAGCGATTTTTCATCGTCGCGACCTGCTGGCCTTGATGGCGGCATATTTCAGTTTCGGCTATATCGCATGGATCTACTTCAGTTGGTTCTTTCTGTACATGGCGCAGGTGCGAGGATTTAATCTTCGGTCGAGCGCGTATTATGCGATGCTGCCGTTTCTGTCGATGACGGTGTGCTGTCTGATGGGAGGCGTGCTGAGCGACAGGCTGACGGGGCGATATGGATTGCGCGTGGGGCGGTGCGGACTGGCAGCGGTCTCGCTGGGGGTGACGGCGCTGTTTCTGGTGATCGGCTCGCAGGCGGGGAGCCCGCAATTGGCAGGACTGATTCTGGCGGGAGGAGCGGGCGCGCTGTATATTTCGCAGAGCTCGTTTTGGTCGGCCTCCGTGGACATTGCCGGCGACAGTTCCGGTATCTTTTCCAGCATTATCAACATGGGCGGACAGATCGGAGGGGCGGTCACGGCCTCGCTGACACCCTGGATTGCCCAACGTTACGGTTGGACGACCTCCTTTGCGATTGCTGCCGCGCTGGCGCTGTTCAGCGCTGCCTGCTGGATGACCGTACACCCGGAACGCACTCTTGGGCCGGAAAGCTGATAGCAGTTTTTCTTGCCGCCGAATTTAGCTCTCGGCGATGTAAAAGGATGAACTCGTGAGAATCATAAATTCGTGGGTTTTATCAGCAGGCAGGAGAAGTTGCCACGCCAACATATGGTCTCTATTTCTCCAATGATGCCGAAGGGAAGCAGTATTTTATAGAAATATCTACAAATATTGTAGAACCATACTTTTAGGCGCTGATACTTCGGCGACTTGAACAGCATGGTCCAATGAGCCGCTAGCAGGATCAAAGTCCAAGCGGGAGATACCTTCTGTTTGACTGAGCACGAATAAGGCATTGTGTGCGGAGACCATGCTTCCAACGCAGGAAGGTTTTATCCACCTGTCCGACTCCCGGATAAGATCGAGTTTTCCGGTAGCTGGATCCATACGCCAGGCAGTAATTCTGCTACCTGGGGAGCTACTTTCGATGGAGCAGGAACGAGATGTGTACAGGAAGTTACCGGACGGATGCATGGTCATCGCAGCCGTGGCCGCATCTTTGACAGGGAGCGCGTGGTGGAGAGGTTCATGGTGTAATCGATCCAGAATTCGGCCGCTTGCCGCGTCATAGCCGAAACATGAGATGGACGCATTCAGTTCATTCATCACGTACAGCACGCGGCCTGAGGGATGCAGCGCCAGCAAGCGCGGACCACTGCCCGGTTCGGTTGAATATCGATGAGTCACAATCAACCGATCCTCGGCCAGTGTAAAGACGTTCAGTCTGTCACTGCCAAGATCGGCGCTGAGAAGACGATCTTGGGTGGTGTCAAAGAGCACCATTTGCGGATGGGCAGCATTCTGGCGCTCTTGGTCGGGCCCGGAACCTACCTCTTTAAGAATTGCAGAAACCCGCTCCAGCCATCCGTCGGGGCGTATCGGGAGTAGGTTATACGAACCGCCGCCATGTACGGCAACGATCAACTTCGAACCATCAGGAGAAATAGCCAGATATCTTGGAGCAGTCGCCGATAGCGACAACGGCTGACGGTTCAGAAGGGTTAATCGGCCATCCCGAGCATTGATGCTGTAAGCTTCGACCGTACCTGCGGGTAAGCCTTGATATTGATCAATCTCATTGACTGCATAAATAAAATTCCGGCTCGGATGCAAGGCCAGGCAGGAAGGTTTGTCGCTGGCGATGGTTTGCGCCAACATCCAGCCATTGTTTTCTACAGCAAACACTTGAATCCCATGTCCCTGGCTGCCGACATAGGCGAATAAACGCCCTGGTGTGTTTTCAGCCGTACGCGAACCTAGTACCCGATGCGACTTACCCAGCAAACTCCAAGTTGAATGGGGGCGAAAGACAGCGAGGCCAGAGAGATATCCCAGCCGTTGCAGAAATGTTCTTCGGTTCCAGAGTGTAGGTCGCGTCATGGCTGTATTCCTTCTGCGGGTATGATGGAAATCTAAAAAAATACGGCAGACTCACATACGTATGGACATGGTATGAAGCTGTAATATTATTACAGTTTCGGTCAATACAAGTAGGTCAGCATATCTTTATCGGGGCTTTTAATATAGCAAGCCCTCATCCCTGTCGTTGAAGTACGGAGTTCCTTTATGCGTGGGTTCTGTGTCGGGCCTGAATATAAATATGTGTAGAAGTCTCTCATCCGCTCGATGTGACAATCCTCCTCTGTATGTTCCCAGAATAGCTATAAATTGCAACTTCATCACGGAGGAGCGTTGCGTTGCAGAAGGTCTGTTCTGCGATCTCTTTGCGGTTCACCGCAGGACCATAAGCATCCACAGTTAAAGTAAATCCTCGCATATCTGCCCCAGGCGCAGCGTCGCAGCGCTCCATGCGACTGGCAGCATCGGCTGAAGGGGGAAATCGGGCATTGTGATCTTGGTTCAGTGTTGGGAAGCGCAGGTTCTGTCTGGCCACACCGCGGCATTTGTCTGTAGCAAAGCAAAGTGCTTTCTTCTTAGCCCATTCATACGAACATCGTACGTTGTGCCCTCCTCAGCTGGAGTAATCTGGCATCATGGGTTCAGTCGATTGGATGAATCTACAGACAATGACAAAGGAGAAACTGTATGGAAATCAGTACCCGACGCACGTTTTTTGGAAAAATTGGGACAATGGCTGCTGTCGTGGCAACGTTGCCAAAAGTTATCGCCCAATCCTCCTCCCCTGTTGCTGCGGATGTGCCAAGCGGCGCACCTGGCGGCGACAAGCACGCCCATCCCGGCAGCAACAATCACGTACACAATGGCATCTACTACTTCTCCGGCACGGGTTCCAACGATGGCTATCCGCAGGATGACCATGTTCTTGTAACCGATCCGTTTGAGAAGCATGTCATCCGTACTATGGACGCACTGAAGAAATCCCTTGAACGCGAGGGCTGCACCATGGATAGCATCCTACAACTGCAAGTATTTCTCTGTCTGCCTCTTGCTGACGGTGTTTCTATGCCCACGGGCAAGGCGCTGTTCGATGCACATAAGGCCCAATATGACGCGCTGAACAAGGTGTACCGAACCTATTTCAGTCCCGGCAAAGCTCCGTCGCGGGCCTGCATGGCTCTGGAATGGATTCCGGGCGACTCGTTGATTGAAATCGTTGGCAGCGCACTGGTTGTTAACAAACCCACGCCGTCTTAAGACAAGTCAATCAGCGCCTCCTCCGAGATCAGAGCGGTCGGCTGTAAAGATTTCTCAGAGAAAATCTCAGATGGTGTCCTGAGTCTGAAGTTCATACAACAATTCGATCAATGGAAGCGATGCGTTTGGCGCCATGTACGGTACCCCTCGGCTGCGCTCAGGGCTGGCTCTTGAAGTTGTGCCGTGATACAAGACCAAAAATCATTTCCTAACGAATTTAAGACTCAGGACACCAGAACGCGTTTCAGTTGGCGACTAATCCCGCCCTGCCGCGAGGTTGGTACAGGGAATCAAGGCTGAATCCGGCGTGCCCTACCCCGATAGGAAAAAGACGCTTGAAGGTTACCAATCAATCTTGTCGGGGAAGTATTCTGCGATGAGGTCCTGATAATAAGGAAGAATTTCAGGCAAATTCGGTTTTGCCGCGCCTTTTGAGTAAAGATCATACGGATTAAACTTTCGAACCCATTGAAACATCGCCTCATCATGCGCGGACATTAAATGACGATAGGCGCCGTGTCGATGGGCGGAGTAGAAGGAGTGATACCGCAGCATGTATTGTGCGGGTTCCGGCAAGTAGCTCTTTGTCACATGGTAGATGTATTCGTCATGTCCCCAGGACATGTGCACGTTATCGAGTCCGCAATGAGGCCCATAAATTCCATACAACTCCTGGTACAAGGGATTCTGTGAATCTGGATTTTCACGGAAATACTCATAGAAGACGATCTTATCGGAGTAGGCGCATCCTACAGGAAATGTATCGCCCACGACGGCCCATTGGGGCTCTCCATAGAGACACAGAACTTTTCCCAGGTCGTGAATCAACCCGGTCAAAACGAACCAGCGCGGATGGCCATCTTTGCGAATGGCTTCTGAGGTTTGCAACAGATGATCGATCTGCGTCAAGTCGGTATCTGGATCGCTATCGTCCACAAGCGAATTTAAAAACTCTGCTGCTTCCCAGATCGTTTTTTGCCCTTTCCCAAGCGGCAGATATTCTTGTTTCTTTGCCTGTACCAAGTCGACGGTTTGCAAGGTGTGGTTCTGGCGATAGAATTCCGCAACACCGGGATTTGCACTGGGGTCGTAGTTGCGAAATTCTTCCTGCGCTTTGCCCTCCTTATAGCGAGAAGCAACAAAATCATCCCAATCATCGAGGTTTTTGAGCGGGTTTTTAGTGGACAGGCTGTTCATGACGACTCCAACAACAGAATGATCTGATAGTACGGTGTCGGAGAACACAATCGCAACTCTGTTTCCAAAAAGAAAAATTGCGTATCCACGCTTCCATTGGACGCCATAAAAAAGCCGAGCTGACCTGCCTGGCTGAACCGGACTCGATTGTTCGGCAAGGGTCGGCTGCGATTTTGCCATGCCCGGATACGTGCGGGTGATTTCAATCGCGTTTCGGCTGCGATAATGAAGCAGAGAAGGAAAAATTACGATGAAGATGGCAGTTGGCAGCGATAGCGGTTCGCATTTTTCGACGGCGATTTGTGCATACCTGGAAGAGAAGGGCGTGGAGTTGGTGCGCTGCGGCCAATGCTGCGGGGAGCAGGCAGACTATGTCGATGCGGCCCGCGCGGTTGCCGAGCATGTTGCTGCCGGCCGATGCGATCAAGGGCTGCTTTTCTGCACCACCGGAACAGGGGTGACCATCATTGCGAATAAAGTTCCCGGAGTGCGCGCGGCGCTGTGCGTGGACACATTTGCGGCTCGTATCGCAAGGCTGGCCAACAACGCCAATGTTCTGGTGTTGAGCATGCGGTATACGGGTGAGATGCTGGGCAAAGAAATTGTGGATGAGTGGCTGGCGACCGCTCCCTCGACCGAACCGCGCCGTGTCAATTTCCATCGCAAGACGGACGAACTCGATCAGGAGTATCGGGGCGCGCCGGCCGGCGAATCCAGGCTGGTCGAAAGCAAGCACTAACAACTCACGCGCTCACAAAGAAATTCCACTTTTACAATGAAATCCCACGCTTCCAGGGGATGAAGTCATATTGACCGTTCAACTCGGCCTTCGTATGTTTGCGGCCGCTGGCAACGTCAATCACAGTTTCCAGCATGTCGGACGCAACCTGTTCGATGGTTGAGGCGCCGGTGATGATGTTGCCCGTGTCGATATCGATGATGTCGGACATTCGCATTGCCATCTGCGTATTGGTCGCCACTTTGATGACCGGCGCGATGGCGTTGCCGGTCGGAGTCCCCATCCCGGTAGTGAACAGAACGATGTTCGCACCCGCGCCCACCTGAGCGGTGACGCACTCCACATCGTTACCGGGGGTGCAGAGCAGACTTAAACCGGGCTTCGTGGCGTATTCGGGATAGTCGAGCACATCTACCACCGGCGATGTGCCGCCCTTGCGCGCAGCACCGGCAGACTTCATGGCGTCGGTAATGAGCCCGTCGCGGATATTTCCCGGCGAAGGATTCATCTCGAATCCGGAGTGGACGGCCCTGGCCCGTGCTGCATAGGTCGTCATCAACTCAACGAACCTATCTGCAGTGGCCTGATTTATGCAGCGATCGATCAAGCCCTGTTCTGCCCCGCACAGCTCAGGAAACTCGGACAAAATCGACTTGCCGCCAAGGGCCGCCAGCATATCGGAAACATGGCCCAGCGCCGGATTCGCGGAGATGCCGGAGAAACCGTCCGAGCCACCGCACTTTAAGCCGACGGTGAGTTTGGTAAGGGGAGCGGGAGTGCGCTGCGCTGCGTTGGCCTGTTCGAGCGCAGCGAATGTCTGTTCAATTGCGCGGCCCAGCATGTTCGATTCAAGGCCCAACGCCTGTTGGTCGAAGATGAGGACAGGCTTGCTGGCTTGCGGGTCTCGTTTGCGGATCTCTTCCAAAAGGATGGATATTTCCGCGTTCTGGCAACCGAGACTCAAGACCGTTGCGCCCGCAACATTGGGATGTTGAATATAGCCCGCCAGCAGGCCGCAGAGAGCGTGCGCATCCTGCCTGGTCCCTCCGCAGCCGCCTTCGTGAAAAAGAAAGCGGACGCCATCCACGTTGGGGAAGATTGGACTCGTGGCCCCATGGATTGCCGAATCGGCGGTGCTCATGGGCGAGGTCGATTCGCTGCGGCGGGCGATGAGCGCGCGAACTTGGCGGCGGTATTCATTCGACTTGCGATATCCGAGCTCTTCCTCGAAGGCTTCGCGCAATAATTCAACATTGCGGTTCTCGCAGAACACGAGCGGCAGAATCAGCCAGTAATTCCGCGTGCCAACCTGGCCGTCTGCGCGGTGATAGCCAAGAAATGTGCGTTGCCGCCATGAGGAAACGTCGGGCGCAGTCCAAGGATGAGGCGAGCGCGTGGTCGAATAGGCGCTGGCATCATGCGTCAGGTTTTTCGTGGTTACCACGCCGCCCGCAGGGATGGGCTCGCGAACCTTTCCAACGATGACGCCGTACATGACGACTTCCGCGCCCACCGGCATCTCGTGTTCGACGAACTTGAACTTAGCGGGCACGTTGGCAGCGGGAACGTACGTCTTGCCGGCATAGGTTACCGGCTGGTTGGCTGCAAGCGCCGTTAGCGCCACGAGTACGTTATCGTGCGGATCGAGTTTCAAAACCTTTTGAACATCTGCCACAAATGTTTCCTCGAAATAGCTCCGCGAGTTGCGGCGGTTTTCACTTTTCAGAATATCGTCGATGAGGCGCGAATCGCACGCTCACTGTCCACAACTTATCTTATGCGTTGATTTCCGTTCCGCTGTCCTGATGCTTGAGTTGAGGAACCAGGATCTGGAATAGGAGGACCGCGAGGAGATACATGAATCCGCAAACCGTAAATAGCAGGGAATAGTGGTGAGTGCGCTTGAGAACATATCCAGCCACCTCGGCAAGGACCGTTCCGCCTAGTGCTCCCGCAGTTCCGCCGATGCCCACGACGGTCGCGACGGATTGGGCACGGAACATATCGGAGGGTGTGGAGAACAGGTTGCAGGAAAAACCCTGATGCGCGGCGGCGGCAAGAGAAATCAGCGCGACGGACATCCACAGGGTCGCGACCTGTGCTGCAAAAATAACGGGTAGAACGGCAATCGCGAAGATTGTCATCGCGGCCTTGCGACTGAAGTTCACCGAGCGTCCGCGCTTGATCCAGTACCCGGAGAGCCAGCCCCCGAAGAGACTACCGATGCTCGCCGCAAAGTAGATGACGACCAGGGGAAGACTCATCTGGGCGATGGTGATGTGGAAGCGATTGGTCAAAAACAGCGGTCCCCAGAACAGGTAAAACCACCACACCGGATCCGTCAGAAATTTGGAGGTTGCAAAGGCGATGGTACCGCGATCGGATAACAGCGACCGTAGCGACCGTATTTCCGATGACTCAACGGGCGTCAGGCTGCGGTCGATAAGTTGCGATTCTGCGGGGCGCAGGCGATTGTACGGAAACAGCATCCACACGATCAGCCACAGCATGCTCATGCTGGCGGTAAAAATAAATCCGTAGCGCCATCCAAATCGGAGCGCGATGAACGGGATGATAATCGGAGCCAACAGGGCGGCAAAATTTGTGCCGGAATTGAAGATGCCTGTGGCCAGCGCTCGTTCTTCTTTCGGGAACCATTCGGCTACCGCCTTCAACGCGGCAGGGAAGTTTCCCGATTCTCCGATCCCTAGAAAAAATCGTGCGATGCCAAATCCGAACGCGCTGCTGACGAATGCATGCGCTGCCGAGGACACGCTCCAGATGCCGACGAACAAGCCATATCCCTTGCGGGTCCCCAGGCGGTCGATGATCCGCCCGGAGAGCAGATATGCAAGTCCATAGGCAAAGGTGAAACACGCGACCATGTTGCCGTAGCCCTGCTGCGTCCAGTGCAGATCTTTCTGCAGGACCGGCGCGAGAATGCCGAGGACTTGGCGGTCCATATAGTTGGTGGTGGTCGCAAAAAACAGGAGGGCGCAGACAAACCAGCGCATCCGGCCAGGACGTTCCTTCGGCTTACGTATAACGCGCATCTCCTGCTGCTGTCCCTGGTTCACTTCACTTGGCCTATTCTGCTCGGGAATTCCTGGAACGCGGGTCACTATTTCTTATAGACCGGCCCTGTCGATCCGCGTACGCGAAGCGTTGACTTGAGTGGTATTTGCTGGGGCTTCGCCTCAGCTTGCTCGGTTGCGGGCAAAATGGAACGTAAGAGCAAATCGACCGCGTCTTTTCCCATTTCGTAGCTAGGTTGCCCGATGGTGGTGAGACTCGGGCTGACGACTTCCGCCCAGTCGGCATCATCGAAACTCATCACGCTGACACGCGACGGGCAGGGCACTTTCAATTCTGTGATTGCCCGAAGAATTCCCAACGCCATGCGGTTGTTGAGCGTGAAAATTGCCGTTGGGGGATCGGAGGATTGCAGCAGGCTGAGTCCGATCCGATAGCCGCTTTCAATGTGAGAATCGCCATGATGCAGATGTTCTTCGCGGAGAAGAAGATTCGATTCCTGCATTGCTTTGCGACAGCCCTCGACACGATCGATGCTTGTCGAATGGGTCAGTCGGCCGCAGATGACAGCAATTCTTTGATGGCCTAATCCAATCAGGTAACGAACGCCGTTGTAGCAAGCGTCGAAGTTGTCCGTGACGACGCAATTGACCTTGGCCTTCAAGGGAACGCAGTCGATGAAGACAACCGGGGCGCGATCCTGAGACAAGGTTTCACGCACGGCGTAGGAGTCAGTTGGCGCCAGTAGAATTCCATCCACGCGCTTGGTGTGCAGGGCGTTCAAGTGCCGAAGTTCCAGAGCCGATTGATCGTTGGAATTACAGACCAGAACTTCGTAGCCGTGTTCGATGGCTTGATCCTCAACGCCGCGTAATGCTTCCACAAAAAATGGATTGGTAATGTCCTGGACTACCAATCCCAGCATGTGGGTCCGTCCAGTTCGCAAACCGCGTGCTCCCGCATTGGGAGAAAAGTTCATCGCAGCGATTGCTTTTTTTACGACAGATGTTAACTCAGGGCCGACAATGCCCTTATTGTTGACCACGGCCGATACGGTTGAAATGGATACGCCGGCGAGACGAGCGACGTCGCGCATTGTGTATGAGGTTTGCTTGGCCATCAAAGTCGCTTTCCGCTCAAATGCTTGGATGTTAGACTAGCCGTCAGCTGAAACTTAGAGGCGGCTTCGTTTCCGGCTTCCAATCCTGCAACGATCATGTGAATTTAGGCGGGGACGATCTAACAGGTTCTTTGAATCCATAGTAAATGTACAGCCAAACTCTGCACATTGGGCTGCAGCAACACGGACATGCCTCTCACTTCCGATCGTAACGATTCGATTCATGTTGACAAGCAAAATTCTGAATAGTAGGTTGGTTTTGCTCCCACCGTGTGCGTGCCCTGCTGCCCATGGGGAATGCTAAATATAGCTTACAATTGTTCCCTGCGCGATGC
>JAJZCA010000089.1 GCA_021798735.1 Acidobacteriota bacterium
TGTTCGCGCTGCAATTTCTCGAAGATGCTGTCCAGCACGCCGCTCTTGGCCCAGCGGTTCATGCGGGTGTAGATGGTGTGCCAGTTTCCGAAACGTTTGGGGCAGGCCGCGCCACTTGCATCCCTGCTCGGCCACGTACAGAATGGCGTTCAATACCGTGAGATTCGACATGCTCACATTGCCGCGCTGGCGCGGCAGAATCGGCTCGATACGACGGTACTGCGCCTCGCTGATCTCCATATTTGCAGTATATCAGGAAATCGCGACTTAGTGTTAACACGGCCTAGAGGAAAAGATAGTTGTGCGATCCAAAATCGACATGACCGTCTTTTGCCCAACGGCTAACATCCTTGCGCGTCACAACTCGCTCGTCGCTATCCGCAATTCGGGCCTCATATCCATGCCGCCAAAATATCTCAAAAGTGTCACAGAATGTTTGATTCAAACCACCTGGGAAATGCTCATCTAAGCATACTTCGACAAGCCAAGTCGGTTTGGGCAGTGAACCTAAGGTATTCTCGGCGCCTTTCAGAACATCGTTTTCGAAACCCTCGACGTCCATCTTAATGAAGAGAGCCTGACCATCGAACCTCGCATTCGCAATAGCGTCAAGCGTGGTGACAGGTACAACTTCATAGTACTTTTCAGATGCTCCTGCCCATCCCGACACAAAAGACGCTCCAGTGCCACCTCCAAACAGATATTTTATCCCCCCTTTGCTTGACAGTCCGAGAGGAAAGACTTCAACATCAAGAAAACCATTGCAGACGAGATTCGCATAGAGCAGTTGGAGGTTGCTCCTTAGCGGCTCCACTGCGATGGCCTGTTTGCCTTGACTCACGGCAAGGCACGTATACAACCCGATGTTCGCTCCGATATCGATGCACACCGAAGTTCCCTGAATGTACTTCAGGAAAACAGCGATCTCGTCTCTCTCAAAGCCGCCAGTCGCCATAGACGAATTCCCAGCAAGCTTGAACCCAAATGCAGTCGGCAAAGGGGTCGCTGAAGCTAGCCGCCCATCTCGTAACGTTCTGTAGGCGTGACCGATGCTAGGCATCCAAGAGTCAACGACATATTTTGCAGCCGATCGAATAAGTGCCTTTTTAGCAACATAGCACGTTTGGCCCGTCGGCGACTTGTTCTCAAATCGCCCCCCCCCGCAGTGTTTCGCAAAGGGTAAGTTTTGACCCACGACCCCCGTTTTCAAGTGCTAGCACGGGTCAAATGTCAAGGCCATAATTACCCATGAAATACGGCTGCGCGAGCAACGGAACACACGCGGCACGCTGGATGTGTTGCGCCACGGTATCGAGATGATCGGCCTGCGCCATAATCTCCCGCTGGCACAGTTCAAGCCCGCGCGGGCGATGAGCCTGGAAATAAATACTAAAAGCAGCTATGATTGCATATAGTCGCGCTATATGCAATCATAGCTTCGTATGGTGCAGCGTCATTATTGGATCGATCTGATAGAACAGGCTTGGCGAAAACGCTCTATCGTCTGGCTGGCCGGCGTACGTCGTGTCGGCAAAACCTATCTTTGCCGAAGCCTTCCAGAAACCGAGTATTTTGACTGTGAACTGCCCCGTATCCGCCGTATGATGCAAGACCCGGAGGGGTTTCTCGACGACCTCCGAGACAAACGGATCGTCCTTGATGAAATCCATCGTCTTGATAATCCATCCGAGTTGCTGAAGATTGCCGCCGACCATTATCCCGACACGCGAATCATTGCAACAGGTTCGTCCACACTCAGTGCATCGATCAAGTTTCAGGACACTCTGGCCGGGAGGAAACGCGATCTTTGGCTAACGCCCATGTGTCTTCGCGATCTCACGGACGCGAAACATACCAATCTGAGACGCCGTTTGCTACGCGGAGGATTGCCTCCCTTCTTCCTTGCAGAAGAGATGGAGGAACGCGACTTTCAGGAATGGATGGATGCCTATTGGGCCAAAGACATTCAGGAGTTGTTTCGTCTGGAGCGGAGAGATTCCTTTCAGAAGTTTACTGAACTCATATTGACGCAAAGCGGTGGAATTTTCGAAGCGAACAAATTTGCCGGTCCCTGTGAAGTGAGCCGACCTACGATTGCAAATTATCTTCGCACTCTAGAAGCCACTTTTGTGGCGCATGTGATTCGCCCGTTCAGCTCCAGAAGACCGTCGGAGATTGTATCGGCCCCTAAGGTCTATGGTTTTGATACAGGTTTTGTCTGCTATTGCCGTGGCTGGCAGGAATTGCGAAAGGAAGACCTGGGAATTTTGTGGGAACATTTCGTGCTGAATGAAATTCTGGCCCGCTTGCAGACCCGCGAGATCGGCTATTGGAGAGACAAGCGCGGGCACGAGATTGATTTTGTACTGGCAGGACGCAGGAAAAATCCTCTGGCCATCGAATGCAAGTGGTCGGCGGACAAGTTCGACCCGGTAAATCTGGAGGCATTCCGAAGGCAGCATCCAGCAGGAGACAATGTTGTCCTTGCCGAAGATGTAAAGCAACCTTTTAGCCGGAATTATGGAACATTGAAAGTGTGCTTTGAAGGTTTAGGGCCATTCATTGACGGGCTGGCCCAATAATCATGTGGAACCTGTTCGACGGCGCTCCACGGTTTTTGTCCAAGCTGGGGAGAAATTAGGACATCGTTGACGCCGCATGCGCTCCAAAGAGCACATGCGACTAAACACCTACATCCAGGGATGGCCGCCTGCATTCAGGAGTGGGTCGCCGCCAGGTAAATGGCGATCTGAAGCCGCACGAGAAATGCTCCAAAGGCCGACACCATCGCAAACAGGAGGGTAACGATCCCAAGCAGAGGCGCTCCAGCCACTCCTACGGTGGCAACTTGATGCCAACCACCAGACCCTGCACTCCGGCAACGACTAACCGATCCAACACTGTTGCCTGAATGGTGTCGCCGATCCCGGAGAGCAGGCAGTCCGTCTCGTTCGTGCTCAGCGGCAATACCTATCGAAAGAATGGAAGTTGCTTTGTCCTTGTCTCGATAGAGGAAGAAGAGCAGGAACGGCATGATGCGGATCAATCTGGTTAGCTGGGGCCCGCAATTGCCAGGCCGGTTTTATGCAACATAAGGGCACCTTCAATGCGGGTCGTTCCGAGCGCCCGCTGATAGACAAGCGAAAGGCGGACAAATCTGGAGTCCGCCGGCACCGTGAAATCCAAATGGCCAACGGTCCCTTTGTCGGCGGAAAGACTTTCGGTGGTGGCGAGAACGCTGCCTGTATGTAAAGTGGCGACTCTCCAAGTCAATCCAGTCCCTGGGGCAATGCCCGAAGTGGCGTAGTCGAACAGAAACCTGTATGCGGTGTTCGGCTGAACGGCGAGCACCTGCGTCAAAACTTCCACGGACTCAGGTTGATCGCTGGAAAATTCCAGTCGAAGACCGCCGAGACCGTTCTCCTGCGAGGCATTGATCCCAGGCACGTCCGCAAGGTGCCAATCGAAGCCGATGGACGTCGGCGAATGGATGAAGTCCGAGTTGGTAACTGCGGGCTTGGAGTTTGGATGGATCGCATGGAATGGAATGCGATGTTGTTCGGCCAGGCGATTCCAAATGTTGAGAGCTGCCGTTGCCTGATGTTGCGCAATGAGCCAGTCGGAAGCATTCAAGAGCAATGCCGTGTCCTGGTTTCGATCGCTTGCAGCCAGACGCAAAGCGACAGGTTCCACCGCCTCGATCCGGTTTTCCGAGATCAAGAAATTTATATACTGCGCCTGCATGTCCGGACGGCTGAGGTCGAGTTGCCGTTCGATCTCTTTGCCATCATCCGTAAAATGCCAGCAGAGCCGGAACAACGGGGAAGCGTCCTCGGGGACGAGACGGGACGCTTGATGGATCCAGTACCAGAATTGGACGGAATTGTTTTGGCGAAAGTAGAAGTTTGCCAGGGACCAGGCTGGAAGAAAGGTGTGGTCGACATGGGCCGCCTGATGCAGGCATTGGCTGGCATCGGAGAAGCGATTTTTTGCCTCATAGTAGAGTCCCAATTGGATCCATGCGGTGGCATCGTAGGGATTGAGCGCAACGGCGTGCTTCAGGGCCTGAGTTGCCTGGTGTTCCTCTGTGTCAGCCAAATATCCGGCCAGATGGTTCTGGTATTCCGCCTGGCCGGGCGTGAGACGGATTGCTGTTTCGGTGCCGATGAGGGTATGTCGTTGAAAATAAATGTCGGCCAAGCCGATCCGCAACGTCCAGATTGTGGCGAGCGCAAGCCCGACGACGGCGCAGCCGATGCCAAGGAGTTTTAGCAGGCGATAGTTCGGAAATCCGGTTTTTTCAAGAACACTCATGCTGATTTCGCTCCCTGGCATCGATACATGTTGATTAGTACTGCAGATCGAGAACTTGAGACGAGTCTACTTGTGCTTCCAGGTTTCCAGACAAACAAATCCCTGCCTAATTTTTTGAGGATATGGCTCCAACCGGGGCATGGGCAGTCCGGTTACGATCGTCATAAGCCCCTGGAAGAAAAGAGATTGAAATCCACTTGGCAATTCTGTATGCTTCATGCTAGTGCCAGTCTGCATTTGGCCGGAGGGTGGAAATGTTCCTGAAAATTCAAGCCGCTGTGTCGCTTTTCACCTGCACATGTATGCTGGGCGCAACCACCGTACCCACAAGCTCTATTGGTACCGTGACCGCAAACGGCGAGATCCAAGTCGACGGTTCCGCAATACGCAGCAATTCCACCCTGTTTAATGGAAGCGTTGTTCAAACTTCTGCTGTGCGTTCTGATGTCCGGCTTGCCGATGGATCTCATCTGGTGCTGAATCCCGACTCTCGAATGACTCTTTATCGCGACCATGCGGTGTTGGAGCAAGGTCTGACGATGCAGCGCAACGCGGGTAAGCACGCCGTGATCGCGAACGGATTCAAGGTTTCATCGGAAACTCCGAACGGTGTGGTGCTGGTGGACATCCAAAACCGAACCCATATGGAGGTTGCAGCTCGCAGCGGCGCGGCCGACGTTCGAACCCCGGCCGGCGACCTGGTGGCCCGCATCGAACCGGGCAAGGCGCTGAGTTTCGATACGGCTCCCTCGGAAGATATGTCGGCTTCTTCCGTTAAAATCGCAGGGATTGTGCGTCCCGTTGCCGGACACTTTGTTTTGACCGATGCATTGTCTGGCATGACATTTCAGTTGCAGGGTTCAAACCTGGCTGCATACAGTGGAGCGCCGGTGCGGGTGATTGGAATGTTAGCTTCCGCAGCGCCATCGGTACCAGGGGCCAGCCGCGTGGTGAATGTCGCCGAAGCATCTCCCGAGGAAGCATCTCCTCGAAATGGTACTTCTGACAATGATCGCGACAACTCCGAGCCGCCAGCAGTCTCTCCTGTCGCCAGTCCTTTTTTTGATAAATCGACAATTCTTTTTCTGGTTACCATCGCAGAAGTTGGCGTATTCGGAGGACTGGCGGCTGCGGGCGCATTCTCGAGCAGTCCTTCGGTCAGCATCCCGTAATGTAGCTCTCACGCGCCGCCCTGGTAGAGACATTGTGACTCCGGTCAAGTGGTATTGAATAAGAGGGCTATCCACGTTCCGGGCAGCTCTGTCGTGCCTTCCATAGTAGCCATTGCCTTGGCGGCGTCGTTTGTCTTCGCAATCCTCACACTTTGGGTGCCTGCGTATTGGCCCGTGAGTATCTTTGAAACTTCGGTTTTTACTCTGGCTGCCGTAGTTCTTATCCACGGACGCAACGAATTGCGATTTCCACGCTACCCTCTATTCGTCTTTGTATTTGCGGTAGGCTGGGGGGTTCTCCAGATCGCTCTCGGGGAAACTATCTATGCCTTTGCTACCGAGAGGTCCCTGCTTCGTTGGACGACATTCCTGGCCGTCTATCTGACCGGTACCTACATCTTTCAGGATGCGGAGACGCTCCGCTGGTTTCGCGCCGCGATGGTGTGGTTTGGATTTGCGATCGCGATTGAGGCCATTCTCCAGTCCTTTCTATCTCCTGGTTATATTTTCGGGATATTCCCTTCCGGCTACGGCGAAAATGCATCCATCATGGGCCCCATCCTCTATCACAGCCACTATGCGGCGTTTATCGAGACCATCCTTCCCATCGCCCTATATAGTGCGTTGACGGACAAGCGCAGGTCCTATGCCTATGCAGTCGCCAGCGCGGCATTATATGCCTCTGTGATCGTCAGTGCGTCCCGCGCGGGATTCATTTTGGTCACAACCGAAGTCATGATTGTACTGATGGTCTTTTACGTACGCACCTCCTCCAGGAAACGAATCGACCGACTTTCTGCTCTCCGCCTGGCGGCGCTGGCAGCGGTCTTTCTCCTCGTCGTGGGTTGGGGATCGCTCTCTCAGCGCTTGGCAGAAGCGAATCCGATGGCCGGACGGCGAGAATTCGCGATTTCATCCTTGCACATGATTGCGGCACGGCCCTGGTTCGGCTTCGGGCTGGGGACCTGGCCGACGGTGTATCCCAGATACGCCGTCATCGATCTTGGAAATCTATTTGTGAACCAGGCGCATAGCGATTGGCTGCAATGGGGAGCCGAAGGTGGACTGCCGCTGCTGATTGCCATGGCGTCACTCGTGGTGTGGACGGTACCCCCGGCGTTTCGCTCCATTTGGGGACTGGGGGTGATTGCCGTATTTGTGCATGCCTGTGTCGATTACCCTTTCTCCCGCCCCGCCCTTGGCGCGTGGGTCATATTGGTGCTGGCAATGCTTGCTGTATACGGTCGAGAGGAGGACAGGATTCCGCAAACGGTCCTGCCGTTCCGAAAGTCACAACATCGCGCGTCCTGATTGACTGGAATTTGTTTTCTATTTGTCATTCGGTTGTAACATGGGGTATCCGCCTGTAAGTTTACGGAGTAGGGTTCTCTGTTGATCGATGGAATTCAAATCCGTTTCGATCGCCGGAACCGGACGAAACATGCTGTTCATGCAACACAAACAAGAAACGCGTTTTGCGTTACAGAAGCCAATATGCCAGGAAAACGAATCATACTGTTTGGATGGATGCTCGGACTGTGTTTGGTGCCATTTGCCCGGGCGCAACAGCCGGATTCTTCCACAATCGTCCCACCTCTCCCGGCGCAACAAGGCTATTTCTCCAGTCTGCCGACCCAGCCCATCGGCCCAAACGATTTGGTCGGCATTTCTGTATACGATTCGCCGGAATTGAGCGGCCCAGTCCGCGTCGATGGCAATGGGATGATCCGTTTGCCCATGTTGCAGGGCCCGATCAAGGCCAGCGGTCTCTATCCATCCCAGCTTGAGACGGTGATCGCCAATGCGCTCATCAAGGGAAACGTGCTGGTCGATCCGATTGTGACGGCAAGCATTATCGAATATCAGAGTCGTCCTGTAAGTGTGATGGGCGCCGTGAAAAAACCTTTGGTTTTTCAGGTAAGCCAACCAACAACCTTGATGGATGCCTTGGCGCGTGCGGGCGGCATTGCGGACGGTGCGGGCCCGAACATACTGGTCACCCACACCCTGGTCGACCAAAGCGGCAAGTCTTTGCAGACGACCCAGACCATTCCAGCGCGCTCGCTCATCGACTCAGCGGACCCTTCGCTGAATATTCAGTTACGTGCCGGCGACGAAATTCTTGTTCCGCAGGCCCGCAAGATTTACGTCCTGGGCAACGTGAAAAAACCAGGGGCTTTTCCGGTCCAGGAGAATGGCGGTACCTCAGTCTTACAGGCGATTGCGCTTGCAGAGGGACTGACTCCAGATGCGCATAAAGTCGCTTACATCTATAGAAAAGATGGCTCAGGCGCGAAGCAGGAAATCCCCGTTCAGCTTGCCAAGATCATCAAGAGAAAATCTCCGGATGTCCAGCTCCAGCCAAATGACATTCTGTATATTCCAGATAATGGCGGCAAGCGTACGACAAAAGCACTTTTAGTGCTCACAATCCCGGCTGCTGCTGCTGCTGCCATTTACGGTGCATTTATCTATTAACGAGCACACGAGTATCGAAGTTGATTATGGGTAGTGAAAACCAAGTACCGATTCTGAGCATGTCAAGGACAACCGCAGACCTTCCGCCGGGAGTGGAGCGGGTTCTCGTCTATCCGCAACAACCCGAAGAAAACAATCCCGAGGAAGAGGCAACACCCCTTTCCCACTATCTTTGGGTGCTGCACCGGTATCGCTGGAAGATCCTGGCTTTCACGGTCTTTTGCGTCATTGCGACCGTGATTATCTCGAAGCGCCTCACGCCTCTGTATACGGCCACAGCGACAGTCGATATCGACAGAAGATTGCCTTCTGGAGTTTTGGGAGAGAAATCGAACAATTCCATGGCAAGTTCGGACGATGTGGAGCAATTTCTGGTGACTCAGGAAAAGCTGATCCAATCCGATGCTGTCCTGCGTCCCGTTGTACAGCAGTTTCATATACCCAATGACGCGGTGAAAAGACTAGGTAAAGGTCTACCGCTTTCACGGGTTGAAGATGCTCCAATTGTCCTCAAGAAGCTCACGGTTACCCATCCTCCAAACTCTCTTATTCTGCTCATCAGCTACAGTTCCCCGGATCCGCAGCTTTCAGCGGACATCGCGAACGCAATCGTAAAGAGCTATATTGCGCACACCTTTGATATCCGATTCCGCGCGGCCGCCGATTTGTCGGCATACATGTCCAAGCAGATCGAAGAACTCAAGGCCAAGATGGAGCGTTCCTCCGCGGCGCTTGCCGCATTTGAGAAAGATCTCGATGTTATCGATCCCGAACAAAAAACCAGCATTATCTCAGCACAACTTTTGCAACTGAACACGGATTTGACTACGGCCCAGGCAGACCGCGTCCAGAAAGAGGCGGCCTATAACGCCATCAAAGAGGGCTCCCTGGCTGCGGCTGAGGCATCGGATGAGGGAAAGCAATTGCGTGAGCTTGCCGCGCGCCTGGATATCGCGAATGAGCGATTTGCAACGGCGAAGGCACAATATGGGACGACCCATCCTGGATATAAGAAAGCGGCTGACCAGGTAGCGGAACTTCAGCGGCAAATGAATGCATTGCGCGAAAACATCGCGCAACGGGTGGCTGTGCAGTATCGGGAGGCTGTGAACCGCGAAGCACTGCTCAAGGATGCGGTAGCGAAATCGAAGGCCGAGTTCGACCAAATGAATGCGCGGTCTTTCCAGTACCAATCCCTCAAGCAGGAAGCGGACACGGACAAGACGCTCTACGAAGAGCTGATCAAGCGAATCAACGAATCTGAAATCAACGCGAACTTCCAAAGCAACTCGATTCGGCTTGCGGACCAGGCCCGTCCGGCGCTGTACCCGTCTTTCCCTCATACCGGGTTGAACGCTCTGATTGCTTTGATGCTTTCCGGGTTGCTTGCCATCAGCGGCGTCTTTTTGATGGATGCGCTGGATAACACCGCGCTGAACAGCGAGGAGCTGGAACGCCGGCTGCATATTGCCGTTCTGGGATCGCTGCCCGTGACGAAGTTTCTGCCCGGTACGCTGCCCATGCAAGATCCCGCGATGACGCCAGCTGCAAATCCAAATGGATCTGGACCTCGAACTTCGCCCAAGCCAGGAGACCTGGCGACCCAATCCATTGCCTTTCAGGATGCGATTCGGCGATTGCGGAGTTCGATTCTGCTTTCAGGGAACACGACCAACCGCATCAAGAGTCTTCTGGTCACCTCCTCCGTGCCCGGAGAAGGAAAGTCCACGGTGGCAGTCCACATAGCCGTGGCGCATAGCCAGCAGATGTACAAAACATTGTTGATTGAGGGTGACATGCGCAGGCCCTCCAACGTTTTGGGGATTTCCAAAGCGCGAGGACTCTCGAATGTGGTGAACGACGATGCCAGATGGCGCGACGAAATCCAAAGCTCTACCGACTTTCCCACTCTGGACATTCTGGCCACCGGTCCAGCGTCCCGCCGCGCGGCGGACCGCGTTGGCACAATACTCAGAAAGATTCTCGATGAGGCCGAACAAGAGTACGACCTTGTCGTCGTCGATTCGCCGCCGTTGCTCGGCTTTGCGGAGCCCTTGCAGATGGCCACGCTGGTGGATGGGGTCCTGATACTGGCCTGGGCTGGAAAGACCGATCGCAATGCGCTGGCCAGCGTCCTGACGCACCTGAGGCGCGTCAACGCGAACATTATTGGCGTGGCCCTGAACGGAATGCGCCCGGACATGACGGATCATTACTACTATTACGGTTCCCACAAGGAATACAGTCGCTACACCAAGGCAGCCGACCGAACATGACTGTTCCACTGCAATCCCCCCTATTGCGGGTGCGAGCCGTTATCGTCAACTACAACGGCCCAGACCTGACGCGCTGTTGTGTAGAATCTTTGCTCGCGCAGGACTGCGTGGATCAGATGGAAATCGTGGTGGTGGACAATCACTCCACTGAGGAAAACTGGAAATTGCTGCAACGGGAACTTGCCGGATATCCAGTCCTACTCCACCGATGCTCCCAAAATTTGGGATATGCCGGTGGCATCAATGCGGGTGCTAAGCTGCAAACGGAGCGCGATCCCGAGTATGTCCTGGTACTCAACAGCGACATCACGCTGCCAGGCACGGACTCAGTTCGCCAACTCATCCAAGCTCTGCGGGAAAGCCCACGGCGCGTGGCGTGCAGCCCGCTCATCCGCGACCACGATTGCCTGCAGCCGCCGGAGGCTACCATTCAGGTGCGCCGGGTGCCAGACTTCCGGACACTTCTGGTTTCGCATAGTTGCTGGCTGCGCCGAACTGGTTTTGGCAACCGGCTCCAGAGCGCGTATATCTACGAAGATGCCCTTCCGTACCCGCTTGGGACGACGCTGGACTGCGAAACGATAAACGGCGCCTGTTTCATGGTAAGTATGCGCTTCCTTGAAGAGATCGGCTACCTGGACGACCGCACATTCCTCTACATGGAAGAGCTGATTTTAGGCGCGATCATCCGCGCCCGAAACGCCACCGCCTGCCTGTGCACGGCGGTTATTGTCGATCACATTCAGGGAGCGTCTACGGGAATGCGGAATCTCCATAGGCCTCTGCGCCGCGAGCTGCAGCAGGTGCACAGCGAGATCGTGTACCTGAGGCATTACGCAGGGACGAGCTGGCTTGGACTGGGGCTGTTGCTGCTTGTAAGAAGCACAGACCTTCTGCTCAAGAACCTTGGGGCACGGCGTTTAGCGGGGTCTCATTGTGTTTGAGATGGTAGCTTTGGATATTATCGGATTCGCTGGGGCAGGATTTCTGCTTTTTTTTATAACGCGCCGGGCCGGCAGTGGCAGCACGTTTGCCCATTTATTTTCCCTCGTGTGGGGACCATGCATTCTGGCAGCTCAATTCCTGGCCACTTCGATAGAAACGCTTTCAGGAGAAACTGTTGCCGTACTCTTCGCTGCATGGTGGGCCTTGCTCGCTGGTGGTCTACTGACAATCAGCCGCCAACCCGCAAACGCGCCACGTGAAGTAGCGATCGGAACTCGACGTGCAATTGGGGCCGTCCTTTTGTTGTTCAGCCTGCAAGCAGCCTTAACCGTGTATGAGATGCCGACGGTCAATACGCAGCAGTCAACCGTCCAAAATGTCCTTGTCTTACGGAAACTCGACAAATCCCATGGCTGGCGCAAATGTCCTTGGTGGCTAGAGCCATTCCGGAATGCCTACTTTGTTTACCTTCCTCTCGCCGTAATGCTTAGAAGACGGCGTGTCCTGAGCCGAGGCACGTTCTTCCTCGTCATCCTAGCGACATGCCTGCTACTTCTGAGCCACATGACCAGGGCTCCCTTGCTGGCGTGTATAGCCACACTCTGGAGTTCCTGGACTTTACTCAACAGGCCCAGCGCGCTCCGCGCTTGGGGCGGCTTGGCGGGTGGTCTTGCGGCGTTTTGCGTAGTGTTCATAGCCATTCAGATCGCTCTACAGCACCTTCAGGCACATCAGGCTGAGGGAACGGAATTGGTCGAAGCATATTATGGCGGATCCATGAGAGCATATGAATCCATCATTGATGGATCGTATCCAAGGGAACCTGGGCTCTATAGTGCAGACATGCTGAATTACACCCTACATAAGGTTGGCCTAATTGATAGCTATCCCTCTCTCGTGCGGTCATACGGAAACTACAATACAAACATTTACACCTTTTTGGACGCATTCACCCTAGATGGTGGGATATTTGGGGCTATATTCGGGGCGGCGCTGATCGGCGCGGCAGGTGGATGGCTGTTTAAAAAGGCATCTAGGCGCCATACCCCGCTGATGGTCGCATGCAATGCACTTTTTGCCTACTCCGTTGCCATTGCAGTAGCCAACAATGAGTTCATTAGGATTAATTTCTTAATGACGATCATAC
>JAJZCA010000090.1 GCA_021798735.1 Acidobacteriota bacterium
CAGCGCGAATCCTCCCATTGTCTGCTTTTGTCCGATGACGCGCGGCGCGACAAATTCAGGATTGCAGCCTACGAAAGATACGCTGCGAAATGTGATTGCGACGGGCGAATTTGTGGTGAACATTGCTTCAGAAGAATTTGCGGCACAGATGAATGCCTGTTCCGCGGAGTTGCCGCCTGAGGTGGATGAATTTCAGGTGTCCGGGCTGACAGCGGTCGCGAGCGACCTGGTTCGGCCTCCGCGTGTGGCAGAGTCGCACGTGCAAATGGAATGCCGGCTGCAGCAAGTGATCCACGTCAGCACTGAGCCGCTGGGGGGAAGTCTAGTGCTGGGAGAAGTGTTGCGGTTCCATGTGCGGGCATCTTTGCTGGATCATTTCCGGATCGATCCTGAAAAACTGCACGCCATCGGCCGCATGGCCGGTTCCACCTACGCGCGCACGCGGGACAGGTTCGATATGGAGCGGCCAAAATAAACTTTTCCCATTGTTCTTAACCTGAAGAGAATCTGTCTATTGTAAAAAGGTGCTATGCCGTCCACAGACGCAAACTATTTGATTCATCGGGTTGCTGTGCTGGGCGCGGGAACCATGGGCTCGCGCATCGCAGCGCACGTCGCCAATGCCGGCCTTTCAGTTTTACTTCTGGATATTGTGCCGCCAGGTGCGTCGGAGCGAAATGCGTTGGCGTCCCATTCGGTGGAAAGCCTGAAGAAGTCGAGGCCGCCGGCATTTGTCGATCCCGCGCGAGCGTCCTCTATCAGCATCGGAAACTTTGAAGATGACCTGGAGAAGTTGAGAGGATGCGATTGGGTCATCGAAGCGGTGGCGGAGGATCTTGCCATCAAACGCGCGCTGCTTCGCAAGATTGCGCCGTATATCCGCGACAATGCAATCGTCACAACCAACACCAGCGGCCTTCCGGTAGGGCTGATTGCGAAGGAGATGCCGGAGTTATTTCGCCGGCGCTGGTTCGGCACACATTTCTTCAATCCGCCGCGCTATATGCGACTGGTGGAGATGATTGCAACGCCGGAAACCGATCCGCAGGCGGTTGCATCAGTCGAGAGGTTTGTGCAGGTCCATTTGGGAAAACAGGTTGTTCGCGCCCACGACACGCCCAATTTTATTGCCAATCGCATCGGTACATTTGCGATGTTGAACACATTTCGTACGATGTTGGAATTTGGTTTGAGCGTCGAGGAGGTGGATGCGCTGACCGGCGCAGCGATTGGATGGCCGAAGACAGGGACATTTCGGCTGGCGGACATGGTTGGCATCGATGTGCTGGTGAGCGTGGCGCGCAATTTTGCCGCAAGCTCGAAGGATGAGCGCGCGGATGTACAACTTCCAGTCGTGCTGGAACAAATGTTCGAGCGCAAATGGTTCGGCGATAAGACGGGTCAGGGTTTTTATAAGAAAGAACGCGGCACGGATGGCAAAGAGGTACGGCTCGTTCTCGACCTGAACACGCTGGAATACAGAACCGCTGAGCGTCCGAAAATTGCTGCATTGGAAATGGCAAAGAGCAACGAGTCGGCGGCGGCGAGGATTCGCGCGCTTCTGGCGGGCGATCCGGAACGTGACAAGGCAGCGCGGTTCTACTGGCAGATTCTTCCGGAGTTATGGGCCTATGCGGCGAATCGCATTGGAGAAGTTGCGGACACGGTGGTGGAAATCGATCGCGCCATGAAAGCTGGATTCAATTGGGAGCAAGGGCCATTTGAGATGTGGGACGCAGCGGGCTTCGCCGAAACCGCAGAGAAAATGCGTGCTCGTGGCCAGAGAATTCCGGCGGTGGCAGAAACGATGCTCGCCGCCGGCGTTTCTTGCTGGTATCGCAACCAGGGTGCCGAGTATTTCGATGTTTCGGAGGGGGCGTACCGGCCAGTGGCGGAAGCGCCTGGCATGATGACTGTCGCGAGGGTCAAGCGGGCCAACGGGGTGGTGGAGAAAAATGCAGGCGCGTCGCTGATCGACATTGGCGACGGGATTGCGTGCATCGAATTTCACTCGAAAATGAACACGCTGGGCGAAGACATTGTGAAGTTTATGCAGCGTACGCTGCGTCCGGACAGTGAGGCGATGCGAAATTTCAAAGGCTTCGTTTTGACAAGCGATGCGGTCAATTTTTCAGTAGGCGCGAATTTGATGCAGGTGCTGCTGGCCATCCAAGACGAGGAATGGGACGAGATTGATCGGTATGTTCGCGAATTTCAGGCCATGACGCAGGCGATTCGGTTTTGTTGGCGGCCAGTGATCGTTGCTCCTTTTGGAATGTGCCTGGGTGGCGGAGCGGAGGTTGCACTGCATGCTGCCGCTCGCCAAACGCACATCGAACTCTACATGGGCCTGGTGGAAACCAGCGTGGGATTGCTGCCTGCCGGAGGCGGATGCAAAGAAATGACGCTGCGCGCTGTGGATGCAGCGAATGCAGTTCGGGTCGGCAACCGCAGCGACTCCGTGGAAATGAGCGATGCGATGAGGAATGCGTTTGAGACGATTGCCATGGCGAAGGTGTCCAGTTCCGCGGTGGAGGCAAAGAAACTTCATCTGATGCGTGAGTCCGATGGGGTTACGATGAACCGAGAACGGCTCCTATTCGATGCAAAATTTGAGGTGGCAAGGTTGGCAGATGCAGGGTATGTTCCACCGCGGCCGCGCAACGACATTCCCGCGCCAGGAGAAGGCATGCTCGCGAATTTGAAGCTTGGCATCCATATGATGCGAGAGGCGGAGTTCATCAGCGATCACGACGCGAAGATCGCACGTCTTGTGGCGAACGTGTTGTGTGGAGGCGCGGCGACCGCAGGGACGCAGGTTACTGAACAATATTTTCTCGATTTGGAGCGGGAAGCGTTTTTGTCGCTTTGCGGAGAGCCCAAGACGGTGGAACGTATTGCGGCCACGTTAAAGACCGGGAAGCCACTACGCAACTAAAAGGGAACAGCATGAGGGATGCATTCATCGTGAGCGCGATGCGGACGGCCGTGGGGAAAGCCCCGAATGGAGTTCTCCGATCTATGCGTCCGGACGATCTGGGGGCGGTCGCCGTGCGCGGAGCTTTGGATCGCGTACCGAAACTTGACGTGGCGCGGATTGAGGACGTGATCATCGGATGCGCGATGCCGGAGGCGGAGCAGGGTTTGAACCTGGCCCGCATCATTTCTCTGCGCGCGGCGCTTCCGGTGGAGGCGGCGGCGATGACGATCAACCGATACTGCGCGTCGGGGTTGCAGTCCATCGCACTGGCGGCAGAAAGAATTCGCAGCGGTGCAGCGGACGTAATTGTTGCGGGAGGGGCGGAGTCGATGTCCTTTGTCCCCATGGGAGGCAACAAAATTGCCATGAATCCGTGGCTGGTGGACCACTATCCCGACTCCTACATGTCGATGGGACTGACGGCGGAGCGTGTGGCCAGGCATTACGGAATTTCGAGGGAAGAGTCTGACCGATTTGCGCTGGCGAGCCACCAGAAAGCGTTGACTGCGATTCGCGATGGAAAGTTTGAGGATGAAATTGTGCCTGTGCCGGTTACAATTTGGGACGCGCATGGCAGAGGCGAGGCGGCATGCAAGGAGATGGAGTTTCGAATTGACGAAGGGCCCCGCGCGGATACATCCTATGAGGCGCTCCAAAAGCTGCGGCCTGTGTTCCATGCCAACGGAATTGTGACGGCTGGGAATGCTTCGCAAACGTCCGATGGCGCGGCTGCGGCGGTGGTGGTTTCTGAGGAGCTGGCGGTATCGCTGGCGCTGCAGCCGCTGGCGCGGTTTGTGGCCTTTGCCACTTCAGGGTGCCTGCCGGAAGAGATGGGAGTCGGACCTGTATATGCGATTCCCAAAGCGCTGAAGCTGGCCGGGCTTGCATTGGAGCAGATGGATGTGATCGAACTGAATGAGGCCTTCGCGGCGCAGTCGTTGGCAGTGATGAAGCTGCTGAACATGGATCCGGCAAAGGTGAATGTGAACGGTGGCGCGATTGCCCTCGGTCATCCGCTGGGCTGTACGGGCGCGAAGCTGACGGCAACGATTCTGCGGGAATTGAAACGCCGCAAAAAGAAATATGGACTGGTGACGATGTGCGTCGGCGGCGGAATGGGTGCGGCAGGAATTTTTGAAAATCTGCAAGATTGAGGGACGACGACGTGCAGCAACGATCACAACGCGGAGAGTCTGATGAGTAGCCCGGCAATCTCAAATCCAGCGCGCGGCATAGGCGGAAGCTTCCTGATTGAAGATTTTGCGCCGGAAGATGTTTTTACGGTGGAAGATTTTTCCGACGAGCAGCGCCAGATTGAGCGCACGACGGTCGAATTTGCTGAAAAGGAGATCCAGCCGCAGATTGCCGCAATCGAGGCGAAGGATCTTGCAGTCACGAAGAGGCTTCTGCAGAAGGCAGCCGACCTGGGCTTGATGGGGGTCGATGTTCCGGAGGAATACGGCGGACTGCAGATGGACAAGGCGACGTCAGCTTTGATCGCGGAGAAGATTGCAATCTGCGGCAGCTTCTCCGTGTCGTTCAGCGCGCATGTGGGCATTGGTACGCTGCCGCTGGTCTGGTATGGCTCGACGGAGCAGAAGAAGAAATATCTGCCGCGGCTTGTGTCGGGCGAATGGATCGCGGCCTATGCCCTGTCTGAGGCGTCTTCGGGCTCCGATGCAATGAATATCCGTACCCGGGCAACTCTCTCCGGCGACGGGAAGCACTATGTGCTGAACGGAGAGAAGATGTGGATTTCGAATGCGGGCATCGCGGACCTGTTTACCGTGTTCGTGAAAATCGATGGCGAAAAGTTTGCCGCGTTCTTGATTGAGGCCGGGACGGCTGGGCTTACGGTTGGTCCTGAAGAACACAAGCTGGGGATTCGCGGTTCTTCTACGTGCCCGCTGGTGCTGATGGATTGCAAGGTGCCGGTTGAAAATCTGCTAGGTGAAGCTGGCAAAGGGCACCGCATCGCGTTCAACATCCTGAATGTGGGCCGATACAAATTGGGTGCGGCGGCGATAGGTGGGGCGAAATATGCTTTGCGCAACGGCCTGCGTTACGCCAAAGAGCGGATCGCTTTTGCAAAGCCCATTGCTTCCTTCGGGCTGGTGCAGCAGATGATTGCCGACAGTGCGGCTGGTATTTATGCAGGTGAATCGCTGGTGTATCGCGTGATCGGAACGATCGACGCCTCGCTTTCGGAATTGGAGACGAGCGATGCGGCGACGACGGAGGAGATGCAAAAGCGGATAGAAGAATATGCCGTCGAGTGCTCGATTGTGAAAGTGTGGTGCTCGGAAATGTTGGAGCGCCTGGTAGACCGGGTGTTGCAGATCCACGGCGGTTACGGGTATGTCGAGGAGTATTCCGCGGAGCGCGCCTATCGCGACTCTCGCATCAACAAGATCTTCGAAGGCACCAATGAGATCAATCGCCTGATTATCAGCGGATGGATGCTGAAGCGCGCCGTGCAGGGACGACTTGCGCTGTTGCCTGCAATCCAGCGTGTGATGGATGAGATTATGGCCGGGCCGAAGGTCCGTGAGGAGCGCGACGGCGAGCTTGCCGAGCAGCATTTTCTGCTTGCCAATGCGAAGAAGCTGAGTCTTTTCTGTGCGGGCGCGGCGTCGGAAAGATTTGGCAGTGAATTGGCGGAGCAGCAGGAGATCATGGGCGCACTGGCCGACATGATCATGGAAGTGCTGGTGCTGGAGTCCGCGATTTTGAGGGCGGAGAAGATGCAAGGCCGCAGCTCGCTGGCCGTGCGTATGACAAAGTATTATGCTGCCCACTCGTTTCGTGTGCTGGAGACTGCGGGGGAGCGGATTCTTGGAGCTGTGGCTGAAGGCGATACGCTGCGCACGCGGATGACGATTTTTCGCAGGCTGGCGAAGCATGAGCCGGAAAACACGGTTGCGCTGGGTCGGGAGATCGCGACGGCAATGACGGAAGCAGGGCGGTATACGCTTTAGACACGTTTTTCTTCACGCTTTGAGCGATTGCTGGAACAATGTGACGCCGGCTTTTACTGTCTCCCACCCTTGACAACAAAAGCAAAGAGCATCGTCAAGCATGGGGCACCCAATTTCGCTTACCGCGGCATGTGTCGGGCGTAGGGTTTCGCTAAGGCCGATTCAGCGATTGGCAGGGCTGGTGTTCGATCTGGGGGGCGCAGGCGGTAATCCCGTGGGTAGCTGATAGCAAGCCTTCGGTGCCGTTTCGGGTTCAACGGGCCCCTTTTCCCGCCGTTTTATGTCATTTTCAGAACCCCGCCGGCCCGGAACAGCTTCAGCAGGTTGCTCGTTCCGTGTTAGGTCGGGCTGGAGATCAGTCTGACTTGGAGGTGATCGAAGGTAGCTACGATACTATTGGCGGAGACTTGGAAAGAGACGACGTAGTCAATGCACTTGCCCGCATGGAGACGAGTCGCAGGAATTCTTTTTTTGGCCGTGTAAGCTCGGACGGAAAACTGGTGAGCCGTGCCGTTCGCTGTGTGAGGGCCGCCGCCGTTCCTTCAGCAGTTTTTGATAATCAGCAGACATCGAAAAAGAAGGATTGAGCCGAAGTTGCGGCGAGAGAAAACTTAGGACTTGGGCTCTTTCTTGCGCTTCAGGTTCTCGCACTTTGTCAGCACCGCCTGGTGCAGCTGCGTGCGGATCGACTCCGGCAGTTCGAACAACTCATCGTTTCGATAGACCTCGATCGTCTGACGGGTCGTATCGACGGTCACGTGGCAATGGCTGCAGCCGGCCATGTGCTGTTCCAGTTCGGTGCGGAGAGCGGTCGCCGTTTTTGCGTCAAAATAATCGGTTAAGTTGGCTAGAAATTCTGTGCAGTTCACGACGCATGCTCTCCTGTGGGGACCCGGAAGTATCGGCTCAGCCGTTCGCGCAATTGCAGCCGTGCTCGCAACAAACGGCTTTTCACCGCCGGCACGCTCAGTCCCAGCGCCTGCGCGGTTTCTTCCGTCGATAGACCATCGATATCTCGCAGTGCAAACACGGTGCGAAATCCCGGAGGCAGCCCTTTGATGGTTTTGCGAAGAATGTCCGCCAGCTCCGCCTGATTGTAATTTTGTTCCGGATTCGGCATCCAGTCCGCGAAATCGCGTGGAATGGATCCTTCTTCCGTCTGGATTTCGTCGTCCATCGATACCGTCTTCTGCGAGCGGCGTTTACGCAACCGCATCAACGATTCGTTGACGGCGATGCGCACCAGCCACGTATAAAACTTTGAGTTGCCCTGAAACTGATGGACCTTTTGAAACGCCTTGAAAAACGTATCCTGCACAATGTCTTCCGCATCTTCACGATTCTGCGTAATGTGAAGAGCAATGCGAAAGATCTGGCGATCGTATTGCCGCATCAGTTGCTCAAATGCGCTTAAATCCCCAGCCTTTACCTTCTCAACCAGCAGCAGGTCGGGGTGGAGCGCATTTGCTTCCTTTTCTTCCGGAGTCAAGATGGTTGCCATGGTTCGAGGGCGGCCCTTTCGATCTTGCTGCTCGCCATCGCGCCCGGACGACTACTCCAAAGTCACAATGTCACTGCAGCTGATTAGATGGTAGACCGGCGCGGTGGTTGCGGACAAATCTGTCACAGCGCAAAAGTATTTGCGCCGATACTTTGTTTTCACGCGCTATCCCGCTAGATTGATACATATATGCAGTTTTTAGGAATAGTTGTGCCATACCGGCGAGCCCTGCGGCCGCTCGATGGTTCTTGCTTTCTTCGAAGGCTTCCGCGAACTTCGTGGGCTTTCTTCGTCCTGCTTGGTTTTGCCATGGTTGCTACGGTTCCCTCTGTCGCCCAGGAGTCTGAAACCCCGACGCACCACACGTCGCACACAACGAGCAAGTCGCATCCAAAGTCGAAGTCATCGAAACATCCCGCGAAATCCACCCACCACCCCATGCACCATGCGACGGCGACGCATTCCGGCAAATCGAGACGCTCCGCGCACAAGCGTTCCTCCAGCAAGAAAGAGACCGCGCGCACGCGACCCCATCGTCGTCGCCATGTAAGCGCGCGGGAACTGGCCCGGGTGCATCAGCTGCACCATGCATTTGTCGCTTCCTCTCAATTGCGACCCATGGCGCAGCAGTTGATGCAACAGCGCACCCCGCAGGCGTATGCGGGTGTACTGCACTATGCGCGTTCTCACTCTGGAGAGGCTGCCGCAGCCGCCTATATGGCCCTTGGACAGGCATACGTTGAAGACAACAAATACAAGGAAGCAGCAGCGTCTTTTCAATTAGCAAACCGCTATGGCCAAGCGTTAGACGACTACGCAGACTATCTAGGTGCCAAGGCGAACTTTGCGCAACAGCAATTTCCTGCAGCCGAGACGCTGCTGCAAGGGTTTGCGGAACGCCATCCGGACAGCACCCTCATCGACAATGCAGCCCTGCTGCTCGCCAATATCAAGTTGGGCGAGGGCGATCCGCAGGCGGCGCTGCGGCAACTGGCGAAACTGCACAACGCCAGGCTTGCCAGGTCCTCGGAATATCTTTTCGCCATGGCAAAAGCAAACCAGCTCGCAGGAAATCGCCAACTGGCGCAGCAGATGTACACGCGCCTCTATGTGGGTGACCCGACCAGCAACGAGTCCAGCCAGGTTCCAGCCCAGATGCAGCAGATGGGTATCATGCCTCCGTTCACCGTTGCCGAACGCACTCGTCATGCGGATGGGCTGTATATGGCCGGACGATATGGAGCCGCAGCTGCGGAATATCAAGCGCTGGCGCAGGATCCAACCGTGATCGGCACTGCGCAGGTAAATGGACTGTTGGCGCGCGCCGCAGTCGCTACCTTCAAACAGACCAAGCACGTGAACCCATCGCAACTGGCTCGCTTGTCCGATACGGACGATGAAGCCGGAGCCACCCGGCTCTACCTGATGATGGAGTCGGCTCGCGACTCAAAAGATGTTGCGCAGGTGAAAGCCTTGATCGGTCAGTTGGAGCAGCGTTTCCCCACCAGTCGATGGACAGCGGAAGCTCTCTTTTCTGCCGGCAACATGGCGCTGGTTGCCAACGACATGCCCTCGGCGATTCAGTATTACGGCGACCTGGCGCAGCGGTTCCCTGATAGCTCCATGGCATCGACCAGTCACTGGCACGCGGCATGGTTGAACTACCGGCTCGGCGACAAGAAGACCGCGGCGCGGTGGTTCGATGAGCAGATTGCACGGTACCCGGATGACACGCATATTTCCGCGGCAATTTACTGGCGTGGCGTGGTGTATCAGGAAGACGAGAAAAGCCCGGCGGCCGCAGCCGCGTGCTATCGGAAATTAATCCAGTCATTTCGGCAGTATTACTACGCCGATCTGGCACAGCAAAGACTGGATGCGCTTGGCCCAGTGGCCCCAGCAACGCTGCCGCAACTGGCACATCTTGGCGATACTAAAGTGCCGGAATTGACCACGGAGATTCCAGAAGATGACGTCCATGTCGAACGTGCGCGACTGTTGGCCAATGCCGGACTGAATCAATACATTGTCCAGGAAATCGGCGCCAGCCCCGACAGCAGCACCTGGGGGGCGTACGCGGAAGCCCAGCTCTACAGTTCTTACGGAGAGAACTGGCGGGCGATGCGGGTCCTGAAGCAAAAGGTGCAGGCATATTTCTCGGTGCCGATGGATTCGATTCCACGCCCTTATTGGGACCTTCTGTTTCCGCAGCCCTATTGGTCGCTGCTGCAACGCGACTCGCAACAACAGGGTCTCGATCCCTATCTGGTCGCTTCGTTGATTCGCCAGGAATCGGAATTCAATCCCACCGTCATCTCCTATGCCAACGCCTGGGGACTGATGCAGCTATTGCCGCGTGTCGGCAACCAACTGGCGCGCAAGGAGCATGTGCACCCCTATCGAACTGCCTTCTTGTTGATTCCACAAGTGAATCTGGAATTGGGCACGGCGTATTTTCGCCAGTTGATGGATGAGTTCAACGGCCAACCGGAGTATGCGCTGGCTGCCTACAATGCCGGCGACGACCGAGTGAAGACATGGCTCGCCAATGGGCCCTACGGTAGCTTGCCGGAGTTCGTAGAGTCGATTCCATTTACTCAGACACGCGAATATGTGGAGGCGATTCTGCGCAACCGTGAAATGTATCGCCGACTCTATGCCGCGTCGAATGCCAGCTCCCTCAAGGACTCGGCTAGCAACCTTGGCCCGCGCAACAACAACAGTCAATCCGGCAAGCAATAGAAATGGTTCTCCAGATGTAGTTGGCGGCCGGAGTTTCGTCGATAAGATCGCGTGATCATACGCGAAATTAGATAGAATCGGCTTGCACCCACCCATCGGCCCGGATGGCGAAATCGGCAGACGCAGCGGACTTAAAATCCGCAGGGAGCAATCCCATGGGGGTTCAAGTCCCCCTCCGGGCACCAGAATTACTATTTTGGAATGTGTTACTTAGAGATAGTTCTGTACTTCTGTACTTCATTTGTACTAGCATCGCGTCATGCTCACGCCATATAGACGCCATCGTGCGGGATGTAAACACGCCTCCCGCCGCTACAAATCGTGCTCGTGTCCGATCTGGGTGCAGGGAACGCTTGATGGGGTTTCGGTGCGCCGGTCGCTCGATCTCACAAATTGGGAAGCGGCAAACCGAAGAATCCGTGACCTTGAGGTGTATGGGCCGAATCACTCATTGAGTGTGAAAGAGGCGTGTACGCGCTTCTTGTCTGATCGGAAGGCCGCGCATATCAGTCAGGCAATGATGGCGAAATATCGCCATGTGGCGGATGAGCTTACGCGGGAATTAGGAGATGTGCCACTCCATTCCATAACGCCCCATGATGTGAGAACCCTCCGCGAATCATGGACGGTCGCTCCCATTACTGCTCAAAAACGGCTGGAACTCATCCGTAAGTTTTTCTCGTTCTGTATGGATTCTGATTGGCTCACGAAAAATCCGGCACGGCTCGTGGAAGCGCCACCTGTCCGGCATGTTCCCACCCTTCCTTTCACTGACCGGGAAATGGAAGCAATTTTGTGGGCGGCGGAAAATATCCGCGTCGCCCATCCCAAAATGCCAGAGGATTCACCGAAAAAATTGACCGCCCTCATCCTGCTTATGCGATATTCAGGGATACGGATTTCAGATGCGGTAATGTTCCGGCGGTCGCTCTTGCGAGATAAAAAGCTCTTTCTCCATCAGGCGAAAACTGGGCAGCCCGTCTTGGTTCCATTGCCAGATTTTGTCATAAAGGCAGTCATGGCATGTGATGAAGGGAACGAACACTTTTTCTACACGACTATCGGCACGCCGAAAACCGCCATCACTGACTGGCAATGGCGGCTCCGCAAAGTGTACGATATGGCAGGATTGCCAGACGGCCACTCACACCGTCTTCGGGACACCTTTTCCGTTGATCTTTTGTCGCGTGGCGTATCGCTTGAAACAGTGTCTATTCTGCTTGGACACAAGAGTATCCGTACCACGGAAAAGCACTACGCGCCGTTCGTTAAAAGCCGCCAGGATGCGCTTGAAGCCGCCGTCCGTCTTTCATGGACTTCCGCTTGATGTGCGCGGCGCTCAATCGTTTCTTCTTACAATCGAAGCATACGGGAGCCTTGCGCCAAAGGATACGCTCCACGGGGATTCCGCACTTTGAACACCTCATTGAAAACTGAGAGGGATTAGCGCCGTTCATCCGGAGTGATCGGGGAATCCTTCCCAGGTTTCAAGGAAGCGGCGACGATCTTTTCCTTGAGCGTGATGAGATAGACCATCTGGTCGATGGCCTCGCTGATCGCTTCGTCAATAAGCTGCCCGGCACTCATATCGAGCAGGTCGCCATCGTGCTCGGTTGCCCCGCGAATGTACTTGGCACGGAGCAACGGGACGAGCGTTTCCTCGATGGATTTCAGATGATGCTCTTGATTTCGGTTCATGAGGATGGGTATAGGAAAGTTAAGAGCCGCTTAAGGTCTCTCTTTTTTAGCGGATTTTTCGGTTTTTTCATTCATGTCTTGGTGGTGGAGCGCACTATTTTCGCCTACTGTAGTTCGGCGATATTTCGAGCGTCCTCTTGCGCGCCCCCATCAAGAAACGAAATTGTCCGTCCGCTGCACCTTCCACTCTCCGCAGAGTCCATTGGCTCGTTGGGTTCGTCGTCATCGCCGGAAGGAACGATGATCGCACGCTAGGTTCATGAGTCTTGGGTGAGCCGGATCCTGCCGGTCGCATGTCGTCCTAGTAGTAGCTACTCACGTTCGGCATCCAATGGGGGATTGCTACATTCGCCACAGCCGCCCATCAGTGAGATTAAAAAACAGTGTCCTTAGTACCAGTA
>JAJZCA010000091.1 GCA_021798735.1 Acidobacteriota bacterium
CTCCGGAAAAATCGATGGCCCTGGAGGGGGCGATGCAACCCTTGATTCCGTGCTGGCAGCTTCGATTTCTTCGTTGACGCCCAAACCCAGCTTTGCTAGGCTGGTCGCTCAGCATATACACTGGTACAGTACGCATCTGCCCCGATTGATCGCTCGGGGGGGTGGTGGGCCGTCCAGAATTGGACTTGCTGAAAGGAATCGAGTATCGCACGTGCGTAAGCATCATTACATCGTATACGTAACCCGGGACGACCAAGGTCAACTGCGCAAGGTTTCAATTCCGATGCGTTATGCATACGCATTTGTGACGGCTGCCGTGGTGGGCATGTTTACGATTACGGGACTGGCAGGTTCCTACGGCAGAATGCTGCTGAAGACGGAGCAATTCAATCGAGTTCGCAGCCAACAGCTGACACTGCGCAAGCAATATCAACTGCTGCAGAAGGACGCGAAGCAGAAGGACATTCAGGTTGCGTCTCTGGGCTCACTGGCGAGCGAGGTATCGGCGCTGTATGGGCTGCGGCAAAACAAGCTAAGCGCGGTGAAAGTCACCTATTCCGGTCCCACGAATAGCGTTTTAGCCGACAACGATTCCTACAACAACTCCCTGAATCGCTTTTACGCATTGCGCGACACGGCGCTTTCCGGCGTCGCCACACGGGCACTGACTTCGGGACTGGGACCGACTTCAACACTGACCGACTGGGTAAATATGGCGGATGCTCCGACGCTGTGGCCGGTCATGGGACGCATCACCAGTTCGTTCGGCGAGCGGACAGACCCCTTCTCTGGCGACGAAGGTGAGTTCCATCGCGGCATCGACATTGCGGCACCTACGGGAACTGCCATTCATGCCACGGGCGATGCGGTGGTGGCAAGCGCTGGCTGGGGTTCAGGATATGGCCGTGAAGTGGTGTTGAACCATGGTCACGGAATCACGACGCGGTATGCTCATATGGCGTCGATGACCGTTGTTCCAGGCGAAAGCATCACGCGCGGACAGGTAATCGGCTACGTGGGGCTGAGCGGTCGCAGCACCGGCGCACATCTGCATTACGAAGTTCGGATCAACGACACAGCCGTCAATCCTCACCGATACATGCGGATGACGATGGCGCAGATGGCGCAAACTACGGTGCTACCGCAACAGTCCGGCCAGTAGTTGGCGGCAGCATACGGAACATCTTCACGCTGGATGCCGTATCGTCTTGCTTTGAAACCTACACAATCCAGCCGCCACCGACGACTTCCTCGCCATCGTAGAAAACCGCTGCCTGCCCAGGAGTCACGGCGCGCTGCGGCTGATCGAAAGTTACGGTGACCTCATCGTTAGCGGTCATTTCGAGCGAGGCCCAGGCGGCCTCATGGCGATGACGAATCTTCACCTGGAAGCGCTGCGTACCTTCTAGGCACGGGATTGAAATCCAATTCAGCCGATTGGCCCGCAGGGTTTTCGATGTCAAATCGTCACTTCCGCCGACGACTACTTTTCTGTCCGCTCCGTTGATGCCGATCACGTACAGAGGCGACCCTGTCGCCACGCCCAGGCCTTTGCGCTGGCCAACGGTGAAGTTGTGGATGCCTTTGTGATGTCCAACAACTTCGCCGGTGGTGGTGACCAGGTCACCGCTGGTGTCCGGCATGGCTTCTCCGCGATCGGCAAGATAGGCATCAAGAAACTGCTTGTAGTCGCCGCCGGGGATGAAGCAAATCTCCTGCGAGTCCGGCTTGTTGGCCAGCGCCAGACCTTGTTGCCCGGCAATCACGCGGACATCCGGCTTGCGATACCCGCCCAGCGGAAACAAGCTGCGGCTCAACTGCTGCTGGGTCAACCCAAAAAGAAAATAGGTCTGGTCCTTGCTGGCATCGGCGGGCCGCTTCAAAATCCAGCGGTCGCGCACAGGATCGTATTCGTTGCGCGCGTAGTGGCCGGTGGCGATGCGCTCGGCCCCAATCTGACGCGCCGTATCCAGCAACTGGGCAAACTTCAGATGGTTATTGCAGAGCGTGCACGGCACGGGAGTGCGACCGCTCAAATACTCCTGGACAAACGGCTGCACCACATCGTGCTCGAACCGGTCCTGCTGATTCACCACGTAATAAGGGATGCCAAGATGCTCGGCCACGCGGCGCGCGTCGTACACGTCATCAAGTGAACAACAGCGGCCTTCGCTGGTCTCCGGCATTCCAGGCCGGCCGGCGAGGCGACGCTGGTTCCATAGCTGCAGGGTCAGGCCGACCAGGTTGTGGCCTTCAGACTTGAGCATGGCAGCCACGGTCGAGGAGTCAACTCCACCGGACATGGCAACGGCAATGGTTTCTGATGTGGGCATAAATTCAACAAGCTTTTTCTTTACCTGAATATGACATCTGTCATTCTGAGCGAAGCGAAGAATCCAGAGGGTGACGGCAGGTCCTCAAAGGAAACATCCTCTGGATTCTTCACTCCGCTGCGCTTCGTTCAGAATGACTCCCCTACATGGACGCTATCGTTGCGCAGTCGCGACAGGGGATGCATTTACCAAAAATGTATCGTTTTTGCGATAGAAGGGCGACAGTTCCCGCAGCTTGGCGACCGCCTGCGGCACAATTTCAATCGCGTAGTCCACGTCTTCCGCCGTCGTCAGCTTGGAAAGGCTAAAACGAAGGCTGGCGCGGGCACGATCGGCAGGCACACGCATCGCGGTCAGCACATGCGACGGTTCACTTGCTCCCGAGGCGCAGGCGGAGCCGCCGGAAACCGCCAGACCTTTCAGGTCAAGCGAAATGACCAGCGCCTCGCCTTCCAGGTGATCGAACCACATGTTGGTAGTGTTGGGGACGCGCGCCACTCGACCTGAATGCACTCCAGCATCGGCAACGCGAGCCAGAATTTCACTCTGCAGCCGATCGCGCAAGGTTGCAATTTGCTGCGTGGATCCGTCTTCCAGCGATCTTGCGGCGATTTCCGCCGCCTTGCCCAGGCCAACAATTCCTGCCAAATTCTCTGTGCCTGCGCGGCGTTGACGCTCATGCGTGCCACCGTACATCAATGGCTCAATCTTCGTATCTTTGCGCACGAACAGCACTCCCGTGCCCTGCGGCGCATGAAATTTGTGGCCGGAGAGAGAGAGCAGATTGCAGCCGATCTTCTCGATGTGCATCGGCAGCTTGCTGGCCGCCTGCACGGCGTCGGTGTGAAACTGCACTCCCGCTTCCACCGCGATGGCGCCGATGGTTTCGACGGGCTGGATGGCCCCGGTTTCATTATTCGCCATCATCACGCTGATCAAACGCGTGTTGGGACGCAACGCGCGGCGTACATCTTCCGGATCGACCACTCCGTCGCCATCGACAGGGATGAAGGTGACTTCGCGACCGCACTTCGCCAACTGCTCGGCGGCATGCAGCACAGCATGGTGTTCGATGGTCGTTGTAATCACGTGATCGCCGGGCCGGGTGACGCCGAACAGCGCCAGGTTGTCGCTCTCGGTGCCGCCGCTGGTGAAGACAATTTCCGCCGGGCGACAGTGCAACAATGCGGCCACTTTGATGCGCGCCTGTTCTACCGCTCCCCGGGCCTGCTGGCCAAAGGAGTGAACGGAACTGGCGTTGCCAAAGCGCTCGACAAAATACGGCTGCATCGCCTCCAGAACCTCCGGCAGCAGTGGCGTCGTCGCATTGGCGTCCATGTAGACACGGCGCATCATCAAAAAACTCCCAATGTTATTGTACGGTGTGGACTGAGGCATCGCTTAAGGCAGAAACTGCGCGACTTTTTCCCGTTGCGGAGGCGGCGTGAGCCAACTGACGACGAACAAGCAGATCAGTGACGCGATCAGCGCAGGGAAAATCGCGTCGCGGTGCAAGAACATGGCAGGCAGATGGCGATGCACGATGCCCGTATCCCAGACAACGGTGACGAAGGTGCCCGCTGCGATGCAGGCGACGGCGCCGTAGGAATTGATTCGCCGGGAATAGAAAGCGGCCAGAATCACCGGCGTCAGAGCCGCGGAATAGATGGTGTAGGCATAGAGCGCTTTTTCCAGAATCGACACTGTGTACGCACCCTGCACCAGCGCCCAGATGCCGAGGCCGACCACTACAAGGCGCGAGACCAACAAAATGCGCTTGTTGCTGGCTTGCGGTTGCATGTAGCGGAGAAATACATCGTTGACCAGATTCGTCGCCGGAGAAAAAAGATAATTGTTGGCGGTCGAAATCACTTTGGCGAAGACAGCACCCAGCAGCAGCGCGCCCAGCAACGCAGGCAACCCGTGCGTGGCCGTATACGCGATGATTTCGCGCGGGCGTTGGCTGACTTCTCCGGTGCGATAAAGAGCCGACCCGATGACCGCAATCGCGACAATGATCGTTTCCAGAATTACCGTGCCGATGACCCAGCCGACAACGGCAACGCGCGCATCTCTTTCGGATTTTGCGGAGAAGAACTTCTGATACATGGCCTGGTTCCCCAGCATCAGCAGCATGGTAGGAAGAAAGAACTCCATGGCGCGTGCAAAGGATATGGAGCCGAGCACTTGAAAATGCGTTGCCGGCAGCGCCGCACGCAAGCCCGCAATGCCGCCCGTCTGGTGCAACAAAATCGGCAGCGAGATCAGCAAGGCCACTGTCACCAGTAGACCAATCGCGACATCCATATACGCCACCGACGCCATACCCGCCAACGCCGTAAAAACGATGACGAACGCCGCAATGATGTACATTCCCATGGTGCTGCTGATGGCGCTGGGAAAGATGAGGTGCAGAATATCGCCACCACCACGGAGCTGGTAGCTGGCGATTGCCGTGTACGCAAACAGGATGGCGATGACGCCGAGAACGCGCGCCGTCTGGTTATAGCGAGCTTCCAGCAGGTCGGGAATGGTGTACTGCGCGAATTTTCTGGCTCGCGGCGCGATGAAATAAATCAGCAGTAGTCCGGCCCAGCCACCTGCCGGCTGCCACAGCGCGGCAAAGCCGTTGCGGTAGGCATTCTCCGCGCCCGCAAACAAAGAGCCCGCGCCAATCCACGAGGACAACAGCGTGAACACGAGCACGAAGGCAGGCAGCGAGCGCCCAGCGAGCAGATAATCTGCCTTGGTCTTGACGCCGCGCAGTTGCGACAGCGAAACCGCCAGCAGCATAAGAACAACGACGGCTAAAACCACGGCATAGAGCGATGGCATGTATGGAACCTGTGCAAGAGAAGATAGGGAACCGTCCAGTGTATAGAAGGCAGCCGCGAATGACACAGGTGAAAGTGCGCGAGGGCTATGACGGCGGCAGCTTCGAAGGGGCGAGTGCCCGCTCGATCACAGCAAGAATTGCAGCGCCGTCTCGCCCAGAAATCAACACGCGTTTGTCGCGAGTGTGCTCCCCACCGACAAACTGGACCGCGCCGCGGGAAACCTCGAAAAGCCTCGCGAAAAATCGCTGCAACTCTTCATTGGCGCGGCCGTCGACAGGCGGCGAGGCCAGCGCCAGCTTCACGCGGCCATCGAGTACCCCCGTAATCGCGGTGCGTTTGGCGCGCGGATGAACGTGCACTTCGAAGACCGCTCCGTGCGGCGTATCGCGTATTCGCAGGGCGGACACCGCAGTCATGCCGGCGGCCTGGCCCCGAAAATGGCCGTGCCAATGCGTACCAGGGTTGAGCCTTCTTCGATGGCGACGGAAAAATCGTGCGACATGCCCATGGAAAGCCCGTCGAACTGTAGCGCCGGGTATTGTTGCGCAAGAGAATCACGTAACTCGCGCAGTTGTCGAAAATAGGGACGTACTTGTTCCAGGTCGTCGGAATAGGGGGGGATCGTCATCAGGCCGCGCATGTGCAGATTTTTTAATTCCGGCAGCCGCTCTAGAAGCTGGTGAAGTTCCGCTGCATCGGGTGCGAGGCCGTGCTTGGACGGCTCCGGACTCAGCTTGATTTCAATCAGAACCGGCAGGCGCTTGCCGGCGGCTGCGCAGGCTTCATCCAGCCGTTGCGCCAGACGCAGCGAATCGACCGAATCGACCGTGTGAAAGATTTCGGCGGCGCGCGTAGCCTTGTTCGACTGCAGCGGTCCAATCAGGTGGAAGCAGGCGGGCGATGCGTCGGCGAAGACTTCGGCGGTCTGCAAGGCGGGGCGCTTCGCTGCAAACTCCTGCACGCGATTTTCGCCGAACAAGCGGATGCCGCAGGCGAAGGCTTCCGCAATCGATGCGGCGGGATGGGTCTTCGAGACGGCCATGAGCTGGACGCTTTCGTGCGGGCGCATCGCGCGTCTGCAGGCCGCTGCAATCTGTTCTTCGACACGGGCGATGTTGTCGGCGATGGACATAATGTTCATCCCACCCTAGCCGGTCGCCACGGCGACACGCGGCCAGGACGGGGCACCCAGCACCCTCTGTGATTCCATTTCATCCATCGATCCCAGGTCTCAAAATCGAGACCTGGGGCACCCAGCACCCAGATTTCATTGCCCTTGAAGGTATTCTTAGCGACCGTGTTCTTCCAGATATTTTTCCGCTTCAAGAGCCGCCATGCAGCCGCTGCCCGCTGCGGTAATGGCCTGGCGATAACGACGATCCTGCACGTCGCCGCAAGCAAAGACACCGGCTACACGGGTAAAGACGTAATCGTGGGTGCGAATATATCCGTCGTCATCGAGTTCAATTTGCCCGGTGAACATTTTCGCGTTGGGCACGTGGCCAATGCCGAGGAACATGGCGCTGACAGGAAGAACGGACTTCTCCTGGGTGACCAGATTTCGCAGGCGAAGACCCGTCACTTCTTTCTTCTCGACGCCCAGCACCTCCTCCACGGTGGTGTTGGTGAGGAACTGAATTTTCTCGTGGCCGATGGCGCGATCCAGCATGATTTTCGACGCGCGAAATTCTTCGCGGCGATGGATCAGCGTGACCTTGCTGGCGAACCGCGTCAGAAACAATGCCTCTTCCATGGCAGAGTCGCCTCCGCCGATCACGGCGATTTCCTGACCGGAGAAAAAGAAGCCGTCGCAGGTGGCACAACTGCTGACGCCGTGACCAATCAGCGCATGTTCGCTGGGCAGTCCCAGCCAGCGCGCGGAAGCGCCACTGGCGATGATCAAGGTGCGCGCGTGCAGCACGTCTTTTCCAACGTGGAGCTGGAATGGTCGCTTGGAAAGATCGACGCTGGTCAGGTGACCCAGGCGAAAATCTGCGCCGAAGCGTGACGCTTGCAGCCGCATATTCTCAATCAACTGCGGACCTTGAATGCCTTCGGGCCAGCCTGGAAAATTTTCGACCAGCGTGGTGATGGAAAGCTGGCCTCCCGGTTCATGGCCTTCAAGAACCAGCGGTTTCAGGTTTGCGCGGGCCGCATAAATGGCAGATGTAAGACCTGCACATCCGGTGCCGACGATAATGGTGTCACGAATTTCGTCTGTCATATTCTTTTCACTGAAAGCCGTTGTATTTGTTCGGTGCCGACCATGAGGATAACGTGACGGCCCATTCAAAGCATGTCCTGACATTCGCAGAAGTTAAAACAGCGATACACGAGACTCCATTTAGTGTATCGGGGAGTGGATGCGAACGGGAGGGCGAAAGACTCAGACGGGCGGAGTACTGTTCTGCGAACGGAGATCGATAGACGGCCCGGGATCGAACGGCCCATCGTCCGCCACTGGATCGCGCCTGATTACCGGAAGCCAGAAGTTGCCGGGATGGGGAACGTTGATCGGCGCAGAGGCAGCCGCGAATGGAAAGCGGCTGGATCCCAACCCTCCTGAAGCGACTGTGTTTGCATATTTGCGAGTGACGGGATCCGAGGCGAGCAAGTACGACCGATTTTCGTAGGCAAGTTCGCTTCTGATGAACTGCGGCTGCCCAATTGCATCCCTAAAGAGGAGCGGCGATCATCAGTCGCGGGGGAATTGCGCGTATGAAATTACCTGCGCTGCTGTTGCTTTGGTCGCTCATCATCTGCTGTTCACCGGACCTGATCGCTCAGTCCGGGCCATCGCAGAGGCCTCAGAGTGATGTGGCTCTGAAACGCTGGGTATTGACCGAGAAGAAGCTGGCAGGCGAAGGCAATATCCGTGCGCAGGAAGAACTCGGGGATTTCTATTACTTTGGAACCGGCGTCCCGCAGGATTTCACGAAAGCAGCCTACTGGCTACGAAAAGCTGCCGAGCAAGGGGATGTAGGTGCCCAATTTGAAATCGGAGACCTCTATTTCAAAGGCAGAGGCGTTCCGCAAAGCTACCCCCGCGCCTACTTTTGGCTTGATCTGGCCGCTGCCCAAGCCTCACCGAACACCCTCCTTGGAAATGTGCCTCTGACCGAGATGAGAGATGAGGCTGCTTCTCACCTATCGCGGACTGAAGTGCTGCATGTACAGAAACGGGCTGAGAGGTGGTTTAAATCGCACAAATCCTCTTTGAGTACGTATTAAATTAGTTCCTTTCTTCGCGTGGGAATAACTCTGCGTCCTGCCTCTTTTCCCCTTGCGATACACTCACTTTGATGCCGCCGAAACCCGCCAAACCCGCCGTATTTCTGCTTGACACCATGGGCTTCATCTTTCGCGCGTACCACGCCATGCAGCGGCAGCGCCCCATGTCCACGCGCAGCGGCATTCCTACCGCAGCCGTGTACGTTTTTGTGAACATGCTGAATCGGCTGCGGAAAGACTTCAAACCCGAATACCTGGCCGCCGTGTTTGACGTCAGCACGCCAGTGTTTCGTGACGAACGCGCGAAAGATCTGAAGATTCGAAAGTTCAACGCCGCGACACAGGCTTTCGATGAAGTGGAGTACGCAGGCTACAAGGCCAATCGGGCTGAAATGCCGCCGGATCTGGCGCAGCAAATCCCATATATTCGCCGCGTGTTGGAGGCGCTGCGGATTCCCATGCTGCAGCAGGAAGGCTTCGAAGCCGACGATGTGATCGGAACACTGACCCAACAGGCGTCGAAACTAGGTCATCCGGTCTACATCGTGTCGAACGATAAAGACATGATGCAGTTGGTGGGAGACAACATTTTCGTGTTGAATCCCGCCAAAGATAATTTGGTTCTGGATCGTGCAGGCGTGCAGGCTGCGCTCGGCGTGCCGCCGGAGCAGGTCGTCGACGTGATGGCGCTGCGTGGAGATTCCATCGATAACATTCCCGGCGCGCCCGGCATCGGCGACAAAGGTTCCGTCGAGTTGATCCAGCAATTCGGCAGCGTCGAAGCTGCGCTGGACCATGCCCGCGAAGTGAAACGCAAAACCTATCGCGAGTCGCTGCTGAACAATCGCGACACCGTTCTGCTCAGCAAAGAGCTGGTGACGATTCATTGCAGCGTTCCGCTCGAACTGGACCTGAGTCAATTGCAAACTCAATCGCCGGATCCAATTGCCAGTCGAGCACTATTTACTGAGCTTGAATTTACAACGCTGATCAAAGAGCTAGGACTGGCGGAAGCGCCGAAACAAACCGCGGAACTGGTGCTGTACCCGGCGCTGGAAGAGTTGGAACAACTGCTGTTCACGGCGCGCGCTTGCACTTTAGCGATTGCAAGCGGAGTTGAAAATGCAGAAAATTCGGCACCTCCGCCGGAGGTGGAGGAACCTGCAGGGCCGGAATCCATGCAGCAGAGCCTTTCGCTGCTGGATGCAATTGAGTCGGCGGAAAACGAGGCTATAACCGCGATTGCGACAGCAACTGCACCGCTGCCGACTTTTGCGCTTGGACTCGCCGCTGACGATACCAAGGCGTTTCGTGCGCCATGGGAGGGAGAGGCCACGTCACTACTGCGCGCAGCCCTGGAAGACGCGACGCTGGCGAAATCTGTTCACGATCTCAAAACTCTTTTGCGTACCACGCAGTCGCACGGTATTCAGCTCGCAGGCGTCCGCGACGATCTGATGCTTTACTCGTACCTGCTGAACCCAACCCATAGCAGCCATCGCCTGGCAGATGTCGCTGCGCGCTTCGACAATCAATCGCTGCGCGGCGAAGGAGAAGAAGCGCTCCCGATGGCTGCTGCTACCATCGCGCGCCTTGCGCCACAGTTGCGCCGTGCGGTTGAAGAATCCGATACGCTGAAAGTGTACGAGACCATCGATCTTCCTCTGACTCCCATTCTGTTGGATATGGAAAACACCGGCGTCCGCATTGATTCCGCGTATCTGCAGCGAATCTCCGAGCGGCTCGCGGAACAGATGCACACGTTGGCAGAATGTATTTACAGAAACTGCGGCCATCGTTTCAACATCAACTCCCCGAAGCAGCTCGGAGATGTCTTGTTCAATAAGATGGCGCTGCCCAAGCCAATCAAGTATGGCCGCGGCAAGGTCGTTTCTACCGCGCAGGATGTCCTGGAAGAGTTGGCGGAGCACCACGACGTTCCGCGCTTGGTGCTGGAATATCGCCAGCTGGCGAAATTGAAATCGAATTACTCTGACAGCCTGCCGTTGCTGGCAGATGCGCAGCATCGCGTGCACACCACGTTCAATGCGGTCGGCACGGCGACCGGACGGTTGTCCTCGGCCAATCCAAATCTGCAAAATATTCCTATCCGGTCGGAGTTGGGGCGAGAAATTCGCGCAGCCTTTGTGCCCGCGGACGGAAACGTCCTGTTGTCGGCGGATTATTCGCAGATCGAATTGCGCTTGATGGCCCACTTCTCTGAAGATCCGCTGCTGCTGAAGGCGTACCGCGAGAACGTGGACATCCACACGCTGACGGCATCCGAGGTTTTCGGCGTTCCCATCGAAGCGATGGACAAAGAGACGCGCAATCGCGCCAAGGCCGTGAATTTTGGCATCGTCTATGGCATTTCTCCGTTCGGTCTGGCGCAGCAACTGAACATTGAACCTAGCGAAGCCCGCATCTATATCGAGCGCTATTTTGAGCGCTACAGCGGCGTGAAAGCATTCATTGAGCAGACGTTGGAAAAAGTGAGGCAGACGCAAAGCGTGCGCACGCTGTTCGGTCGCGTCCGCCCCATTCCAGACATCACCAGCCGCAATGCCAACATGCGCGGGTTTTCCGAACGCACTGCGGTCAACACGCCGTTGCAGGGAACTGCCGCGGACCTGATCAAGCTGGCCATGATTCGGGTTGCGCGGGAACTTCGCGAGCAAAAACTGCGCACCAAAATGGTGCTGCAGGTCCACGATGAGCTGGTTCTCGATGTTCCCGCAGAAGAAGTGGACGAAGTGCGGGAACGTGTGCGCCAGGCGATGGAACAGGTGATCGAGCTGAAAGTTCCTATCGTTGCCCACGTCGCTGTCGGCCCGAATTGGCGCGATTTGAACTAGAGTAGTGCGTCAGATGTAGTATCCACTAATGGGTGAAGCTTATCTTATGATGAGGAGACTCAACATGCGTGTTGCCCCGCCCATTTGGCTGGATGAGTCCACTCGGAAGCAGCTTCAGCAGCAAGCCCGACGGCGCTCGGGCCGGAACTTGTGACTGGAGCTTTGTCTGGAGATGTGAAAGGGATGGTTCGTATTTTCCGACGTGGTAATGTGCTTTGGGAGAAATGCTTTGTTTCCGGGGAAGCGAATATGTCTCATACCATCGCGAACCTTGAATACCACCATTTCAAATATGATGTTTTTCGAAATGCTGGAGACGTGCATGTCCACATGTTCGGAACAGCAACACTGTCTTTCAGCGATGGTGTGAAAACGGAGCTGGGGGACGTCTTCGAAATTCATGCTTCACCATTTCGCTGGCCGCTCCGGAATGAGGTTCTGCAGGCGAAACCTGAGGTTGTGCAGATTGGATTATTGTGATTGATCGCACAGCTCTTCGGTCCGGGCTTGGGATGAGCGTAGCAATTTATTTCAGTTTGCCTCAGTGTTTGTGTGGGAATTCAGTTCGGGTAAGTACGACACCAAGTACTCCGATAAAGTGGCATGTTTTAGTCGTTAGATTTAGGTCATGATGCACACACCTTCCATTCTGAGAACATAGAATCCGAACACGATCACAACGTTCACACAGAGGTCGAAATGCGAATAACAGATGTAAAGACTTGGCTGGTAGAAGGAATCAAGTACAACTGGGTCTTGATCAAGCTTTATACGGACGATGGCTTGACAGGCATCGGGGAAGGAACAAACTGGCCCGGCAGTCCTCTTGTGCTGGAAGCCTGCAAGCATTTGGGCGAAGTTATCGTTGGCGAAGACCCATCACGTATCGATTACATCTGGACTAAGCTGTATCGCGATTTCAATTGGTTGGGCCAGGCGGGCCCGGTTATGAGCGCTATCAGCGCAATCGACATCGC
>JAJZCA010000092.1 GCA_021798735.1 Acidobacteriota bacterium
GGTTTCAGTTTTCGGAACAGCGGATTCGATACTCGTCCTTTTGCACCTGCGACACCGGCCACCCTGGCGGGCTATGCGGGGCAGAACAGCGAAACGGAGCGGGCAAGCGGTTTAAGCCGGTCACCGTCGTTGTTTCAGTCAGACTAAAGAATTTGGATTTGAACTTCGCCAAGCGTGCGAGGAATCGCGTGCGGGTGCGGGGTGGCTAGCCCGCCACATGGCGGGCGAGCAATTTGTGCGGCGAGTGTGGGATGAAATATAGAGATCCTTCGCTTCGCTCAGGATGACGGCGTTTTTGAGGGACGGAGATCGTTCCATCCCACTCAAGCCGAAAGAGGGCTTGAATGGGGCACCTAGGCGTTTTCTTCGCCAGCAGCACCGTAATAAAGGAGATTGTTCTTGCCTACATTTAGTCAGCTTGTCAGGAAAGGCCGGACGGCGCCGCGGTACAAGACCGCCAGCCCGGCGCTGCAGGGTTGCCCGCAACGGCGCGGTGTATGCACCCGCGTGTATACGCAGACGCCCAAGAAGCCAAACTCCGCACTGCGCAAGGTGGCGCGTGTTCGTCTGACGAATGGAATTGAAGTCACGACGTATATCCCAGGCATCGGTCACAACCTGCAGGAGCACTCGATCGTGCTGATCCGCGGCGGCCGTGTGAAGGACCTGCCGGGGGTTCGGTATCACGTGGTTCGGGGGTCGCTGGATTCAGTCGGCGTCGCCAACCGCAAACAGAGCCGGTCGAAATATGGCGCCAAGAGAGCTAAGGCGGCAGCGAAGTAGGAGATTGCTTTCCTCCCACTCAAGCCACAAAACGGCTTGAATGGGGCACCGGCAGCATGTTGAGTGTCAGCAAGTAAAAGGATTGAAGCAGCTATGCCAAGAAAAGGTCACATTGCGAAGCGGGAAGTGGTGCCGGACGCGATCTACAACTCGACGTTGGTCACGAAGTTTGTCAACTCCATGATGTGGGATGGCAAGAAGTCGACGGCGCAGAAGATTTTCTACACCTCCATGACGAACCTGGAGCAGCGCGGCGGCGATGAGGCGCTGAAACTGTTCAAAAAGGCGGTGGAGAACTGCAAGCCGCTGCTGGAAGTGAAGACCCGCCGGGTGGGCGGCGCGAACTACCAGGTTCCGATTGAAGTGAACCCGGAGCGCCGGACGTCTTTGGCGATTCGCTGGCTGGTGACGTATGGCCGGGCGCGCGGCGAAAAGGGCATGGTCGACAAGTTGACGAATGAGTTGCTGGATGCCGCCAATGGCCGCGGCGCGGCAATGAAGAAGAAGGAAGACGTACACCGCATGGCGGAAGCCAACAAGGCTTTTGCGCATTATCGCTGGTAAAAATCTTTTTAGCAGATCGGTTTTAAGAGTTTTGGCAACAGCAACCTGCGGGAGAAAATCCCGCGAAGTGAGAATCATACCGTGGCCCGTCTAGTACCGTTAAACCGTTGCCGCAATATCGGAATCATGGCGCATATCGACGCCGGAAAAACGACAGCGACGGAACGCATCCTGTTTTATACCGGCATCACGCATCGTATTGGCGAAGTGCATGAAGGGACTGCGACCATGGATTACATGGAGCAGGAGCAGGAGCGCGGGATCACGATCACCTCCGCGGCGACGACGTGTACCTGGCGCGATATTCGCATCAACATAATCGATACACCGGGCCACGTGGACTTTACGGCTGAGGTGGAGCGCAGCCTGCGCGTGCTGGATAGCGCGGTAGCGCTGTTCGATAGCGTTTCCGGTGTGCAGCCGCAGAGCGAGACGGTGTGGCGGCAGGGCGACAAATATAAGATTCCGCGGATTTGCTTTGTGAACAAGATGGACAAGGCGGGCGCGGACTTCGAGCATGTGATTGAGACCATCCGCAAGCGCCTTGGCGCACGCCCGGTAGCGATTCAGATTCCGATCGGCGCGGAAGCGAAATTCCGGGGGCTGGTGGACCTGGTCGAGATGCGGGCCATCGTCTGGAATGACGAGACCATGGGCGCGAAGTATACGGTGGAAGAAATTCCCGCGGATTTGGTGAAGAAGGCAGAAGCTTTTCGAATGCAACTGATCGAGACGGTCGCCGAGTACGACGACGACATGCTGCACATGTTTCTGGAAGGCGAGATGCCGACTGCGGAACAGTTGAAGGCTTCGATTCGCAAGACGACATTGGAGATGAAAGTTTTCCCGGTCCTCTGCGGCAGCGCATTCAAGAACAAAGGCATTCAGACGCTGCTGGATGCAGTCGTCGATTATCTGCCTAGCCCGGTCGATATTGCTCCGGTGGAAGGTATCGATCCCTCCAATCCATCCATTACGTTGATCCGCAAGCCGGAAGATTCCGAGCCGTTTGCCGCGCTGGCATTCAAGCTGATCAACGATCAATTCGGCAAGCTGAGTTTTATTCGTCTCTATTCGGGATCGCTGAAGACCGGCGATACAGTGTTGAATCCGCGCACGGGAAAAACGGAACGCGTGGGGCGGCTGGTGAAAATGCATGCCGACAAGCGCGAAGATATTTCCGAGATTTATGCCGGCGACATTTGCGCCTGCGTGGGCCTGAAGGAAATCAAGACGGGCGATACACTGTGCAGCCCGCAGCACCCAATTGCGTTGGGAGCGATCACATTTCCGGAGCCGGTGATTTCCGTCGCGATTGAGCCGAAGACCAAGGGCGATCAGGAAAAGATGGGCATGGCGCTGTCGAGGCTGTCGGATGAAGATCCTACCTTCAAGGTGCGGACGGATGAAGATTCCGGACAGACGATCATCAGCGGTATGGGCGAGCTGCATTTGGAGATTCTTGTCGACCGCATGAAACGCGAGCACAAGGTGGAAGCGAATGTGGGAACGCCGCAGGTCGCATTTCGCGAGACGATTCGCAAGCATGCGGACGCGGAAGGCAAGTACATTCGCCAGACCGGCGGTTCGGGCAACTACGGACATTGCAAGATTCGTGTTGAGCCCAATCCTGGTAAAGGGTACGAATTCGAAAACGATGTTACCGGCGGGTCGATTCCGCGCGAGTACATCAAGCCGATCGATCAGGGTATCCGCGAAGCGCTGGAAGGCGGCATTCTGGCCGGCTTTCCCATGGTGGACATTAAGGTGTCGCTCTACGACGGCAGCTATCACGATGTGGACTCGAACGAAATGGCATTCAAGATTGCCGGTTCGCTGGCCATTAAAGAAGCAGCCCGCAAGGCCAGTCCAGTGCTGCTGGAGCCTGTGATGGCGGTGGAAGTGACCGTTCCGGAAGAGCACATGGGGACGATTATCGGCGACATCAACTCGCGTCGCGGACGCATTGAGGGCATGGAGCATTCGGGCGGTTCGCAGGTGATCAAGGCGAGTGTGCCGCTGAAGGAAATGTTCAATTACGCGACGAACATGCGTTCGTCCACGCAGGGCCGGGCGACCTATTCCATGCACTTTGCCCGGTACGAAGAGGCGCCGCGCTCAGTCAGCGACGAGATTATTGGGCGGAGTCAAAGCAAGGCATAATGCGGGGCCAGAGCAAGGCATAGTTTTGAACGGGACGCAGTTGCAGCAGGTTTGAACCAGCAATACGAATTTCTAAAGATCGAATGGAAGGGATGAGGGCAACCAATGGCGAAGGAAAAGTTTGACCGGTCGAAGCCGCACGTAAATGTAGGGACAATCGGGCACATCGATCATGGCAAGACGACGTTGACGGCGGCGATTACGAAGGTATTGTCGAAGCACAACCCGAACAACAAGTTTCGTTCCTTCGACACGATCGACAATGCGCCGGAAGAGCGGGAGCGCGGCATCACGATTGCGACGGCGCACGTGGAGTACGAGACCAAGAATCGCCACTATGCGCACGTCGACTGCCCGGGCCACGCGGATTACATCAAGAACATGATTACCGGCGCGGCGCAGATGGATGGGGCGATATTGGTCGTCGCAGCCACTGACGGTCCGATGCCGCAGACGAAAGAACACGTGCTGCTGGCGCGGCAGGTCGGCGTTCCCTACATTGTGGTGTTTCTGAACAAGTGCGATGCGGTGGACGATCCGGAACTGATTGACCTGGTGGAGATGGAAGTGCGTGAGCTGTTGAGCAAGTACCAGTTTCCGGGCGACGATGTTCCGGTGATTCGCGGCTCGGCGCTGGGCGCGTTGAATGGAGAAGCGCAGTGGGAAGCGAAGATCGACGAGCTGATGGAAGCGGTGGACAAGAGCGTGCCGATGCCGCAGCGTGCCATCGATCAACCATTCCTGATGCCGATTGAAGATATCTTTTCGATCTCGGGTCGCGGCACGGTGGTGACGGGCAGGATCGAGCGCGGCAAGGTGAAGGTGGGCGAGGATACGGAGATTGTCGGCTTCCGCGAGACGCGCAAGACGGTGGTGACCGGTGTCGAAATGTTCAAGAAGCAGTTGGACGAAGGTCTGGCGGGCGACAACGCGGGGCTGCTGCTGCGCGGTATTCCCAAGGAAGATGTGGAGCGCGGCATGGTGTTGGCCAAGCCGGGCTCGATTACGCCGCATACGAAGTTCAAGGCGGAGATTTACGTATTGAGCAAGGAAGAGGGCGGGCGGCACACACCGTTTTTCAACGGCTACAGGCCGCAGTTTTACTTCCGCACCACGGACGTGACCGGAGTGGCGAAGCTGCCGGAAGGCACGGAGATGGTGATGCCGGGAGACAATGTCAGCCTGGAGATTGAGCTGATTACTCCAGTGGCGATGGAGAAGGGCTTGCGGTTTGCGATTCGCGAAGGCGGACGCACAGTCGGCGCCGGCGCCATTGCGGAAATTTTGAAGTAGCTGGGGGCGCCCCACGTCTCAAAAGCGAGACGTGGGGCGCCCGGGATTTATGGCCTCGCGGGTAAGGTAGGTTTCCCGCAGGCAAACGCTGGTAAAATCAGATAGGATAAATAGATGCGCGAAATTATCACATTGCAATGTCCAGACTGTAAAGAACGGAACTATTCCACGACGAAGAACAAGAAGAAGACGACAGCGCGGCTGGAGTTTTCAAAGTTCTGCAATCGTTGCCGCAAGCATACGGCTCATAAAGAGACCAAGTAGGCGCGGCGTTTTTTCTGAGATGTAGGGGCGTAAGCTCAACGGTTAAACTGCTGGTCTCCAAAACCGGACTTGGGGGTTCGAATCCCTCCGCCCCTGCCAGCTTCTTTGTTGGGCGGGTCGCCGTGGCGGCCCATCGTGATACCGGCGATCCAGTGGCCCGGGTCGCTTCGAGAAAATGCAACAGACGTAATTGAGAAGGAAGCAAGGCATGGCAAAGGCAATTGCAGTCACCGAGACCGAGACAACGCCGCAGTGGCGGCAGCAGCCGGAACGCTTCTGGAACTTCCTGAAGGAAGTTCGCAGTGAGTTGCACAAGGTGGTGACGCCGTCGCGCAAAGAGGTGCAGGCGACGACCACGGTGGTCATCATCACGGTGTTTCTGTTCGCTGGATATTTCTGGCTGGTGGACACGGTATTTAACCGGATGATGCAAACATTGCTTGCCTGGCTGACGCACTAGAAACAAAGCCCTGGGAACGTTGCACGCGTAGAAGGTGAGATGGATGGCAGAAGAAGCAAAAATTGAAGCGCAACAGGCGTCCGCTGAGACGCAGCCGGAATTGGCGCCTCCCGTCAACGAACGGTTTCGGTGGTACATCATTCACGCGTATTCAGGGTTTGAGCGCAAAGTGCGCGAATCGATTGAGAGCCGCGTCCAGGCCTATGGCCTGCACGACCGTATTGGCCGCATCATGGTGCCGACAGAGCCGGTCACAGAGATTCGCAACGGTAAGAAGTACACCATCGAGCGCGTCTTTCTGCCGGGCTATGTCCTGGTGGAGATGGACCTCGATAATGAAATCTGGCACCTGGTCAAGAACACGCCTCGCGTGACCGGCTTCTTAGGGACAGGAGAAAAGCCGGTGGCGCTGACGGAAGAAGAGATCAGTTCGATTATCTTCCGGTCGGATGTGTCGAAAGACAAGCCGCGGATGAAGGTGAAGTTTGAAAAGAACGAGTCGGTAAAGATCACCGAAGGGCCGTTCGCCAACTTTAACGGGGTTGTGGATGAAGTGAATGAAGACCGCGAAACCCTGAAAGTCATGGTGACCATCTTCGGACGTTCCACGCCGGTGGAGTTGGAATTCAGCAAGGTCGAAAAGATTGCGTAAAAGAAAGAACCGATAAGGGAGTCATTCTGAACGAAGGTCGCCTAGGCGACTGGAGTGAAGAATCCAGAGAATATCAGCTTCATAAGCGGTGTGATTGTTTTCTGGATTCTTCGCTGCGCTCAGAATGACGGGCCTTTTTTTTTGAAAGGGATTGAACGATGCCTCCAGTTAAAAAAGTACAAACGCAGGTGAAACTGCAAATTGTTGCCGCCAAGGCGACCCCCGCACCGCCAGTCGGCCCAGCTCTGGGCCAGGCGCAGGTGAACATCATGGAATTCTGCAAGCAGTTCAACGCGCGCACCACGGCCCCGGAAATGGTGGGCTTGGTGATTCCAGTTGTCATCACGGTCTATACCGACCGAACCTTCACCTTTGTCACCAAGACGCCTCCGGCAGCGGTATTGCTGAAGAAGGCCGCTGGCGTGGCCAAGGGTGCTGGCACGCCGAACAAGGACAAGGTTGGCAAGGTGACGGAGAAGCAGGTCGCCGAGATTGCCAAGCAGAAGATGCCGGATTTAAACGCCGCATCGGTCGAGTCCGCAATTCGCTCTATCAAGGGCACCGCGCGTTCGATGGGTATCGAAGTCGTCGCGTAGCTACCGCCGTGACGAACCTACCGGCAACACCCTCTTCGACTGATTCGGGTCGGCAATTGCTTCGGCACGCCGTCGCCACGGTTGCCTATCGCGGCGGCAAAGTTTTGCGCGGCGCGCCGGAGGGTTTTTCCTCCTTTACCGTCGGAGAAGGTGGCCGTTCGGCAGGCGCCATCCTGACGCATTTGGGCGACCTGATCCATTGGGCATTTTCAATGGTAAACGGCAGGCGCGAATGGCATGACTCTGAACCGGATTCCTGGAACGTTGAAGTTGCACGATTTTATTCGGCGCTCTCGGTCCTTGACGCCTACCTTGCGTCCAATCATCCACTGCAGGCTCCTATAGACAAGCTATTCCAGGGGCCAGTTGCGGATGCGTTGACCCATGTGGGACAGCTGGCGATGATGCGGCGGCTGGCGGGCGCTCCGATCAAGGGCGAGAATTACTATGTCGCTGACATTGCTGCGGGACGAGTCGGGCCGGATCAAGTGGCTCCGAAGCGGGAGTTCTGATTAAGTTCAGAGTTGAAGCTTGCCCCACACAAGCCAATCCGTTCGGCTACGCTCAGGGCTGGCTTGAATGGGCCACCCGCCGTTTTGCGAAGAGCGGAATAGATTTTACGCGCACTCCAGCCGTTTGAGCTTGATGCGGTCGGTGCGAACCTGGGCAAGGTCGTAGTGCGCCTGCTGCGTCAGCCAGCTTTCGGCGCTGCCACCGAAAACCTTGGACAAGCGCACTGCCATCTCCGGCGAAATGCCGCGCTTTCCATTTACCAGTTCGGACAACGTCGTGCGGGTGACGCCCAATGCGGCGGCGGCGCGGGTAATCGTCAGGCCAAACGGCTCAATGCACTGGCGCATCACGAAACCGCCGGGGTGGGGTGGTTTTTTCATCGGCATGGCAAAGTCTCCTTAGCAAGGCTTATGATTCAGTGATAATCCAGATAATCGACATCCCATGCATCACCGTCGGTGAAGCGAAAGATAACCCGCCAGTTTGCGCGGACGATGACCGCCCAGAAGCCCTCGAAATCGCCTCGGAGCGCGTGAAGTCGGAATCCGGGAATCTGCATATCCTCGATTGTGCTTGCGACGTCGAGCCGCGCCAGGATGTCACGTAATTTTTCGCGATGTTCCTGAATTATGCCGCGAGAGTCGTCATTTTGATACAAGCGGTTCAGCCCCTTGTGGCGGATCGACTGAATCATATGAAAGCGTAATCCGTAACGTAACGGGAGTCAACTTGCAATATCAGGCGGAAGCTCCGAAACGGGAGTTTCGGAAATGGGTTTAGGATTCCGACATTACCCCACTCAAGCCAACCCGTTCGGCTACGCTCAGGGCTGGCTTGAATGGGCCACCCGCTTTCGAAGAACTGGTTGGGCTGCTAGGCTAGAAGCTTCCTCATACCTATTTATGACAAACAGTAGAGATAGAAGAAAACTACGCAGGCAGCTACAAGAAGCAGGGCGAGGCCACCTGCTGCGACCTCAATCAGACAAGCCAGCGCCAATTGCCGCACCCCCTTCAGAGCTTCTTTTAAGGTTTTCTTCTTTTTTCCAGTTCTGGCGAAAAGTGCGATGGTGGGCTTGGCTCGGCGTCATCGTCTTGGCCACAGCAATAACATTGTTAGAAGGCTACCCATGGCTCTCCGTTAGCGAGGGGGCGGCCCTCAGCACTCAAAATCCTTTTTCGACGTTGTTTTACGTGACGAATGATGGGTATTTGCCAGTGGATAATTTGAATGCGAATTGCTCGGCATCTTTCGACGATGGACACGGCAACCACTTCAATAGCATCGGGAGCGGCTATCCGCAGTTTGCACATCGCCTCAATCATTCCGGACGTGCCACAATTCCGTGTTTTCGGATGATCGAACTCAAAAATATCGGCCCGCTTACACACGTGAGTTTGTCGGTGACCATCACCTATTCTGCGTGGCCTTTTTCGTGCCATGCCTGTAGACGACACCAGGTTTTCCTCTTCTCTGGAGTCACCGCCGACAACGGTCAAACGATGTGGACATTTGTCAGTTAGGGGCTGGGCGGACGCCTCTTTCCCAAACTTGAGCAGTACCCATCCGTCCAGGCTGTTGCCGTAAGGTATTCTGAACATTACAATCAGGTATGCAACCACTGGCCATACATTCTGCCACGCGGAATCGAATTCGCCAGTCGTGTCTTCCCGTCCTGGCCTGTACCTTATGATTGAACTCCCGGTTCCTGAAGCCCTCACATTCGACGATGTCCTTCTCATTCCTGCCTACAGTGAAGTCGTGCCGACCCAGGTGGGCACACAAACGCAAGTCACTCGCAACATCACTCTGAATATTCCGCTGCTCAGCGCCGCCATGGACACCGTCACCGAGTCGCGGCTGGCCATCGCCATGGCGCAGCAGGGCGGTATTGGAGTCGTCCATCGCAACCTCTCCATCGAACAGCAGGCTGCGGAAATCGACAAAGTGAAGCGTTCGGAAAGCGGCATGATCGTCGATCCGGTGACGATTGCGCCCGAGCAATTGATTTCAGAAGCGCTGGAAGTCATGCGGCGCTACAAAATTTCCGGCGTGCCCGTCACCAAAAACAAGAAGCTGGTCGGCATCCTCACCAATCGCGATCTGCGCTTTGAAACCCGCACCGACATCCCGGTCGGCGAGGTAATGACGAAAGACAATTTGGTCACCGTCGCCGTCGGAACAACGCTGCAGGAAGCGGAGCAAATCCTGCACAAACACCGCATTGAAAAACTGCTGGTCGTCAACGACCACTACGAGTTAAAGGGCCTGATCACGGTCAAGGACATTCAGAAAAAATTGAAGTATCCCAACGCCGCAAAAGATACGCAAGGTCGTTTGCGCGTGGCCGCAGCCATTGGAGCGACCGGAGATTTCCTGGAGCGCGCCGGCGAGATGATCCGCAATCGCGTCGACGCGCTCGCCATCGATTCTGCCCATGGCCATTCCTCGCGCGTTCTGGACGCGATCCGGCTGATCAAGAAGAACTACCCTGACATCGACCTGATGGCCGGCAATATCGCCACCTATGAAGGCGCGAAAGCCTTGATCGACGCAGGTGCGGACGCTATCAAAGTCGGCATCGGACCCGGATCGATTTGCACCACGCGCATGGTCACCGGCGCGGGCATGCCCCAGATCACCGCGATTTCAGAGGCGTATCGGGCCGCCAAGGCCAGTGGCGTCCCCGTCATTGCCGATGGAGGCGTCAAGTATTCCGGCGACGTCACCAAAGCGATTGCCGCAGGCGCGAGTACGGTGATGATCGGATCGCTGTTTGCCGGCGTCGATGAAAGCCCCGGCGAGACCATTCTGTTTCAGGGCCGCTCCTTCAAAACCTATCGCGGTATGGGATCGATTTCCGCCATGGCCCAGGGCTCAGGCGAGCGCTACTTCCAAAGCTCGCGTGATCTCGGCGAACACGAGGAAGCCCTCTCAGCTTCGGTTGTCTCTCGTGAGGGCAGCGCGCAAAATCGGCTGGGAAAATTTGTTCCCGAAGGGATCGAGGGCCGTGTGCCGTATCGCGGACCGCTGGAAGCCATGGTCTATCAGCTCGTTGGCGGCCTGCGTTCCGGTATGGGCTATCTAGGCTGCGGCAGTATCGAAGAATTGCAACAGAATGCGCGCTTTATTCGCATCTCCAACGCAGGCTTGCGCGAAAGCCACGTCCACGACGTGATCATCACCCGCGAAGCGCCCAACTACCATGTTGAATGATCGCCTCTCGCCGCGGCGAGTGCTGCTGAGCGCCTGGATTCCCGCGGCCATCTGTGTGGCGATGATCGCAATCTCGTCCTCTGACACATTTTCCGCTGACAATACCAGCAGCGTTTTTCGTCCTTGGTTTCAGAATATTTTCGGCCCCGTCGCCAATGTTGTCTGGATGAAGCTCCTCTACGACATTCGCAAAACGGGGCACTTCTTCGGCTACGGCTTTGTCAGCGTGGTCTTTTTCCGCGCCTGGCGCATGACGTTTCGTTTGAACTGCGCCTACTCCGCGGTGACAGCTTCCCTGCGCGCCGCAGCCGTCGCCCTGCTGTCCACACTGATCGTTTCCAGCGCCGATGAATTTCACCAAAGCTTCCTGCCCAAGCGCACTGGATCGCCCTTCGATGTGCTGCTCGACATGTGCGGCGCCGTCACCTGCCACCTGATCCTGTTTACCTTCGTCGGCAGCCTGCTGGAGTTGGCCAGCACCACCAGCCCACTTGTCGAGACTGCTCGTCATCATCGCGCGGAAAATCCGGACTAGCGGCTGCGCCCTGTTCCTGCCCGCGCCCATTTGCGCACACCGTTACGCGATTGCCTCCTCCTGTTCTACCCGCAATTTGTCCCACTTCTCCGCCCCCAGCCGCTGAAAAATCTCTTTCACGGCCATGGTATTTGGAAAGTACAGCGGATCGCGCGAAGCCCGAACCGTGGCAAGCGCCGAGTCGTACGCGCGAATGGCGGCGCACAGCAGCACATCCGACAGCAGAACCACCCGATACCCCAGGTCTCTCACATCATCCAGCGAGAGCACCGGGCTTTTCCCTCCCAGCAGCATATTCAAAACGCACGGCCCCTGCACAAGCTGCGGGACTTTTTCAATCTGCGCAATCGACTCCGGCGCTTCCACCAATGCCAGATCGGCCCCCGCGTCCAGGCCGGCATTCGCGCGCGCAATCGCTTCCTCAAACCCCAACACGGAGTTGCAGTCCGTCCGCGCAATAATAATGAAGTCCGGGCTCTCGCGCGCGCCCACAGCAGCGCGAATCTTGCTGACATATTCCTGTCGCGGAATGACCTGTTTTTTGTCCAGATGCCCGCATTTCTTTGGAAACACCTGGTCCTCAATATGAACTCCCGCCGCCCCATGCCGCTCATATTCATGGACGGTCCGCGCCATGTTGAGCTCATTTCCATACCCTGTGTCGGCATCGGCAATAATCGGAATCTTCACCGTCGCAGCCATGGCCGAAGCATTGGCCACCATCTCCGACATGGTCGCCAGACCGTAGTCCGGCAGTCCCAGGCGGCTGGCGGAGGTCCCCATGCCGGTCATATAGATGGCGGAAAAGCCGGCCAATTCCACCGATTTTGCGGAAAGGCAATCAAATGCGCCCGGCGCAACGATAAAATCGTCCTTCAAAAGCATCTGCCGGAATCGGCCTACTGAATTCATTCCAAAAAATCCTCCACTTGTTGCCGTTGCGATGAATGGGTTAGCCGCTGACTTGCTTGCGACCCTTATGATTTGGATACGTAGGAGTTAACTCCCTTGAAATCTGGATTTCTCGTCCTTTGCAATGGCATACACAATACCGCGAAAGAATTCAGAGTAGAGGTTCGACTTGGCGTAAGAAACACGTCTCAAGAACAGCAGCA
>JAJZCA010000093.1 GCA_021798735.1 Acidobacteriota bacterium
GATCATCGTGTCGGGGGGGGGGAGGGATATTACTAACGCACTTACTACGCCACAGCACCTGCCAAACCGGATGCTAGTCCGATACAAACGTTCTCGCAATAGCTAGTCGATCCTGAAAAAATTAATTTGGGGTTTGAGGTGCAGTGGAACGGAAAACCAGGTTAAGGATTTTCATGAGTCGGTGTCCTCTGGATTACGCAGTGGACGCAATTCTCCCTTGGCCACGGCATCCGGCATCGAAAATGAATACCTGCCCAGCATATTGATATTTTCGTGCTGTAACGGCGAGAGGCGATGGACGTCTTCGTCCTTCACCAGATAGCCTTCCGTCCGCAGTTGATTCAATGCGGCCTCGATGTAGATGGTGTTCCAAAGCACAACCATGTTGAGTACCAGACCGAGTGCACCCAGTTGGTCTTCCTGGCCCTTGCGATAATTCTGGCGAAGTTCGCCGCGCTTGCCATGGAAGCCGGCACGAGCGACGCTGTAGCGGCCCTCGCCGCGGTTGAGCTGAGTCAGCGTGGCTCTGCGCTTGGCTTCGTCGTCAATATAGGTCAGAGTATGCAGCGTTGTATCGATGCGGCCGAACTCCGCGATGGCTTGCGCCAGCCGGGTAGGCCGGTCGCCAACCTGGAGCGTACGCATGATGCCGGCGGCTGGAACGCGGCCGAGTTTGAGCGAGCCAGTCAAACGGAGCATATCGTCCCAATGCGGCGCAATCTTTTGCAAGCTGATGTGATGCGCTGAGGCTGAGTTGAGCAAACCGTAGTCGGCCTTCTGGTCTATCCTCCAGAAGCGTGAGCCGCCAACATCGGCCAGACGCGGGCAGAAGCGGTAGCCGAGCAGACGAAACAGACCGAACACTACGTCGCTGTAGGTGCCGGTATCGGTCATGATCAGCGTGGCTTGCAATTCGGTCTGCTGTTCCAGAACTACGGCCAACAGGATCAGGCGGTACTGTCAAATCTTTTGTGTATACGTTCTTGGTTGAAGTTTCGTGAATGTTCAGGCGCATTGGTGTGGGAAGCGAGCTTCCCACACCAATGCGAAGCGGTTGAGGGCCTCCTTCCAGCCCTGAACGGCATTCCATTTTTTGGCCAGATTTCTCAGTGAGCGTCAAGCCTGGTCGGCGTAGAGGTCTCGGAACTTTTTGATGCGCATGAAAAACAGCAGGTATGTGAAGTAAGCTCCTGGATTGTCGTACTGGAACTCGCGCATACCTCGCATGCATACGGGTATTCCAATTCTTGCTTTCCTGCTGGAAATCGAAGCTTCTCCTTCAGCACTAAAGTTCTCCTTCAGTACTTTCGTAACGCTAGCGACGAATATCACATGCAACCTTTGCTGTTGCCTGCTGATAATAACAGTATCAGCGCCTCTCCTGAGGCACTGAAATCAATTTTGTTGCACCGCGATGATTCGTAAATACGCTGGCGAACCCTTATGGCGCAACTTGTAGAATCTTTCGGAGACCGGCAATCGTCTGAGCCGTTCACAATCCCGTTCGGCGATCTGCCGCAGCGGCTTGATCGCCTCCTGCTGACTGTCCCTTCGATCTCCGAGCTGTATTCGCGTCTCGGCGATTTCCTGCTGCATGTTGTCAAAGTGGACGGAGTCTGGCTGGGATCGCCAGACGAACAGAAGAAAGTTCTCTGTCATTTTTCGGCGGGCGAGGGTGTGGAGAGATTTCTTTCCGCAGGCGCAATCCAGATCGACGAGAACTCTAACGGCCCCCTGGCCCGCGCCTGGCGCACGAGGATTCCTCAATTTGCTCTCGATTGGACGGATGATCAAGATCATCTGCCCAGTGCATTTTGGCGGGAGCGCGGACTTCGCTTCGGCTGGCGTTCCTCCTGTGCGATCCCGGTTTCCGGAACCGGCGGTCAGCGCGACATTCTGGTTCTTTATAGCAAGCGTTCCAGGTTCTTCGGCAGAGAACATATCCGGCGATTCGTCCTGCAGCTGCACAGCCTGCTCGGCTTCGCCCTGGAACGGCTACGATTGCTGGAAGCGATCATAAAAGACCGGCAGACGCTGGCCCTCTACAAAACCGCGATGGACGACTCAGTCAACGGCATCCTGATCGCGGAAGCGACCGCCGACCTGCCCATCTGTTATGCCAATTCGGCCTTCGAGCGCATTACCGGATACAGCGCGGAAGAGGCTATCGGAAGAAATTGCCGCTTCCTCCAGGGCGCGGACACTGCCCAGCCGCAATTGGAAACCATTCGCGAAGCCCTTCGCGTGGGAAAATCATGCACTGTGGAGCTGAGAAATTACCGCAAGAACGGCACCATGTTCTGGAACTCGATCAGCATTGCTCCGGTGCGGAACCATACAGGCACCGCGACCCACTTCATCGGCATCCAGAGAGATGTCACCGATTTAAAAACTCTTCTGAGCCAGAGGGACCATTCCAATGCCCTCTATCGCGCGCTGATGAGCACAGCGGAGTTGGTGGTCAAAGCGCAAACGGAACGAGAGTTGCTGGCAGAGTTGTGCCGGCTGCTGGTGGAAAGCAAACTCTTTGGTCAGGCTGGAATCTGCCGCCCCAGCTCTACCGGCGACCTGGAAATCCAATCCATCTGCAGCAACAACGACCTGGAACCGATCTCCGATCTACCCAATGTGGTCGCCGGGAACGAGGAAGCCATTTTGGTGCGTGCATGGCGTCGCAGCCAGATCCAATTCACGAATGACGACCTCGCGGATTCAACATGCGTGCCGATCCAGAACCACGATAGAACACACGACCGCCACGCCGAGGCTGTTGTTCCACTCTTTCGGGACGGAGAGATTTGGGCGCTGCTGACATTGCTATCCTGCGAGCCCAATATTTTCAATTCAGAATTGTTGGAATTGATGGAGCGGATCGGGAGACTGGCCGGGCACGGTTTGGATGCGCTCGATCTTCGCCAAACACTGGAAGAGGAGCGCGGATACCAGTCGTGGCTCGCGCGCCATGATCCGCTGACAGACCTGCTGAATCGCCGCGGACTGATGGAACATGTGGAGGAGGCCATTCTCCGCTCGCACCAGCGGAATAGATCGATGGCGCTTGCGTTGATTGATCTGAATGGATTCCGCGTGTTGAGCGAGTTGCACGGCCACCCGGCGTGCGATCGGATGCTGCGCACGGTTGCCGACCGGCTGCAGACATCTTTGAGGCCGGGCGACGTGGCGGGAAGATTGGATGGAGACGAATTCGTGCTGCTCCTGGAGGACGTCGACGAAGAAAAGCTTGCCGTCATGCTGCCGCAGATCCAAGCGTCGGTGGAAAGACCGATGGTCCTGGCAAGCGGACGCACAACAACGATTCCGACCAGCATTGGGGTCACTCTCTATCCGCAGGACGATTCCACTCCGGAGCGCTTGTTGCGCCACGCCGACCGCGCGCTCTATGCATTGAAGGAAAGCGGGGAGGCAGCGGGGTCACGCTGGGCAATATTCCACGCAAAAGAGGACGAACAAAAATATATCCGTCAGAGAACGATTCTTGCGCTGTTTCGCGAAGGCAACATTCGAGTGCATTATCAACCTCTCATCAACCTGAAAACGGGAGAGGTTATGGGAGTCGAGGCCCTGGCGCGGCTCATCGACGAAAACAATGAACTTCTTGCACCCGCCGAATTCCTGCCGCACTTCAGCCCTGCGGAGCTGACCGCATCGACATTTCAGGTGCTCATGCAGGGCATTCAGGATATGCGTCGCCTGGACAGAGCCGGTTTCAACGTTAGACTGGGAATCAACTTGGAGCCTGTAACGCTGGCGGACCCGCAAGCCATGCAGGAATTGCGCCGTCAGATTGAAAGCAGTGAACTGGGCAGAAGTCGCATCGTATTGGAGCTACTGGAACACCCCGATGCTATGTCGTTGATCGGGTCTCGGGAGGCGCTGCTCGACCTGAAGCGCTCCGGCGCGCGACTCGCGCTGGACGACATAGGCAGCGCTTACTCCTCTTTGTTGCGGATCAAGGAATTGCCGGTCGACAGCATAAAGCTAGATCGTACGTTCCTGCTCGGAATCGAACGGAAGCCAAAGGAAATACGGTTCCTGATGCATCTTGTGAATCTGGCTCAGTCGCTGGGGCTCGATCTAATTGCCGAAGGAGTCGAAAAAGGTGCGTACCGCGATGCGATGGCCGCCCTGGGAGTGAACTACGCTCAAGGCTATGCAATCGCGATGCCGATGGATGTGGAGGAATTGGAGAACTGGCTTCAAAATTACAGGCCGGTTCCCTGGACCAGACCAAGGACGGCGCTTGGTCTGGTTGCGTATCAATTGATCGGTCTCGACACAACTGCAAGGATTCTACCGCAGCGCCCGGACTATCTGAAGTACATGCAGGATTGCGATTCCGATAATGACTGTGAGATCGGGCGCTACATAAACGAACTGGGACAAATGTGCGCGGGAGCTGCAATGGCACATCGAGCATTCCACGCCACTTTAGCGCACCACGCCAGCCAGTCGAGTGGAATCGTCAAATATTGCGATTTCCAGGCGGCTCGCATCGTCTATGAAGCCGCCCTGTTCCACGCCGTGCTGGATGCACCTTCCATGCAGGAATAGTTCTTCCCTTCTCGCCGATTGCTTACACTAGTCTGGATGGTAACTCTATGGTCGGCTGCCCCCGACAAGATATGGCTGCGGGAGGCGCTCGCACAAGCTGAAGAGGCACAGGCTGCGGACGAAGTGCCGATCGGCGCGATCATCCTCGGGCCGGACAAGATGATCGTCGCGCGCGGACAGAACCGCGTGATCCGCGATCACGACCCAACCGCGCATGCGGAAATCGTTGCACTGCGCGCCGCTGGAATCGCCCTCAAAAACTATCGGCTGGAACAATGCACGCTCTATGCCACGCTGGAGCCCTGCGCCATGTGCGCGGGAGCGATGATTCACGCGAGAATTGGACGACTGGTATTCGGCGCCTTCGATCCTAAGGCGGGTGCGGTCGGTAGCGTCCTCTCGGTGCTGAACCATCCTCAACTCAATCGCCAAGTCGAGGTTAGTGGTGGCATTCTGGCCGAAGAATGCGGCGACATTCTGCGTCGTTTTTTTCAGTCGCGACGATAGTATTTTTCCTGGCTGCACCCGAAACCGCTCCTCGCGCACTGCATTCATTTCGCAATCAACGCTACGCGTTCAAAGCGTGTCCCAGCCAGAATGCTGCAGCGTCGTGGCCAGCGTAACCGACGACGGTTGCAGCGCGAACCCACCCGTGTCCCGGACATGATGGACGTTAGGATTTTTCGCCTGTGAACATACTGGCATGAGACAGCCCTGTCAACGGCGCCTGTGTCGCCGCTTTTTCAAACAAGACACCATCTTTAGCCAGTCCGTCGATCACAGGCTGTGGTTTCACAGTGGAGTTTATCGACTGCGGAGTGGAACTCTGCGGCAGAGTCGTCGAGACGGATGGCGAACGCCCACTGACCGAGAATTGCGCGACTCGCGGCGTGGAAATGCGTCGAAGAGGGTTGTCGTAGATCAAACGAACGTATGATACCGAAGAAGCTGCTGCAACGGTGTAGATGAATTCGCTTGTTCTTTTAATGCTTGACCCGCACCGAAGGAGTGACCGACATGCCAGGACGCAGCAGAAGATCGCGGTCCTCTTGAGGACGGGTCAAATCCAGGCGGACAGGAATGCGCTGCACCACTTTTACATAATTTCCAGTTGCGTTTTCCGGTGGGAACAAGCTCAACATGGAACCGGTTGCTCCACCAATCTGCGTGACTTTCGCATGATAGGTGCGCCCGCTGTACGCATCGACGGTAAAAGTTGCCGGTTGGCCAATATGCATGTGGCCCAACTGCGTTTCTTTAAAGTTTGCGGTCACCCAAATGTTTGTGAGCGGAATCAGCGTCATCAGCGTCTGGCCGGCACTCACGTTTTGGCCCACCTGTGCCGTTTTTTGGTTCACGATACCGGAATCGGGAGCGATGATCTTGGTGTAGCTCAGATTCAGTCGATCTGTTTCAAGCGCTGCTTCCGCCGCCTGGACTTGCGCCGCCGCCGCGTCGGCTTTAGCCCGCTGCGCAGCTACCTGTTTGGGACCCGTCCCAGCGGAACGATAGTTGGCCCTTGCCGCCGAGAGCCTGTCGTTGGCAACGCGTATCTGGTCGTTCGCAGCCTGCAAATTCGCTTTCGCTTGCGCCAATTGCGCCTGCATGCCGGCAGCCGTGGCCACCACCGCATCGTACTGTTGCTTTGAGACTACGTCTCGCTGTACCAGTGGGGTATAGCGCTGCAAGTCTAGCTGGGCTTTCGTATTGTTCGCTTCCGCAACAAGCACTTGGGCCTGCGCCGCATCCAACTGCCTTTCCGCTTGGGCAATGGTAGCCAAAGAGCCTCGAACGTCTGCGCTTGCGGAACTCAACGTGGCGCTGGTTGAGGTGGTGGTAATCGGCACATTCGCCAGCGCAGCTTCATAGTTCGCTTTTGCAGTCGCCAGAGCTGCCTCACCCTGATCGAGAGCTGCCTGCGCGTCCCGCGGATCGATCTCTACCAGAACCTGGCCTTTTTCCACTCGCGCATTGTCTTCCACATTCACATTGGAGATGTAGCCCTTGATCCGGGCGCTGATCTGGACCAGGTTGCCGTCGATTTGCGCATCGTCCGTACTTTCGTAATAGGTCGAATGCCACCAGTACAAGCCCACTCCAAGCAAAACCAGGACGACAGCTCCGATTATAAAAAATCGTTTCCGTGTACGGGGCGCCTCATGATGTAGCTCCGTGTCCTCAGGCGACGCGTCCTTTTGATTGCCATTCGTATCTGGGCGCCTGTCGTTGTGCGCGGAAGAAGGATCGCCTGCCCGCTGTTCCTCTCCCGGTCGACCGTTGGCCGAGTCGGCTTGCTTTGTTGCTTCGGGTCTCGATTCTGCCACGATTACTGTCCTCCAAGGTAAGTCTTGTACTGGGTCCGCGCAACGCCCACTGCGCGCGCCAATGAGAGCTTGGCCACATTCAACTGATAGAGACTGCCGACGTATTGGTCGTTGGCTTCCGCAACGGACGATTGCGCCTGCGACACCGCCAAATTATCCGCAACGCCAGCTTGAAAACGGTCCTGCGCTTCCTTCAACGCTTCATTTGCCAAATCAACATTGCTGCGTGCCACGCGAACCATCTGTTGCGATGACTCAATATCCAGAATCGCATCCTTTACATCTGCGCGAACCTGGCCTTCCAGGTTGTTCCACTGGGCGCGGGCTTGCTGCAGCTGAGCATCCGCAATTCTGGCGTCGCCTCTCAATTTTCCCTCTTCGAAAACGGGCCCCGCGAGCTTACCGGTTGCATTCAGGGTGGCGTACGAATTGCTCGGGTTCACTCCGATTGCGCCATAATCCACTTCTGCGGTCAAGGCCGGGTACCGCTCCGCATGCGCCATGGACAATGATTTTTCGGCAGATTTCACCTGTTGTTGGGCCGCCTTCAGATCGCTGCGATTTTTGAGCGCCTCCGCCATCGCCGCTTCCATGGTCGGAGCGTCGAACTGAGCGTACGGAACCTGATCGGTCAGCTTGAACTCCTGATCGAGCGGCAGTCCGATGGATCGATCCAGCGCAATGCGATCTTTCTTATACTGTGCCGTCGCTGCGATCAAAGACTGTTCCTCTGTTTGATAGTCCACTCGTGCCCGTAGTTCGTCCAATCTGGGCGACACACCGTTTTGATGATTCTGAATCGCCTGCTCCAACGAGACTTTGGAAGTTTGTACCTGGGCGTCGAGAGACGAGATGCGTGCGTCATCTGCCAGACATAGCAGATAAGCGTTCCCTACCGTGAGAACGACCAAATCCTGCGAGTCTTTTGCGGAAAGCTTGCTGGCCGCGAAGTTATGTTTTGCCGCCAGGTAGTTCTGCAGCGAGGACACGTTGAGCACTGCCTGATTGAGGGTGACACGAAAATCCGTGTATCCGAAAGGTCCAATCACGGCTGGAAAACCGGGGATACGCAACCCTTCCGCCTGCAGGTTCACTTGGGAGACGGAGTCTTGCGCTGTGCCGGTAACCGTCGGAAGCAACGCCTGTAGTTGTTGCAATTTTTCTCCGCCCGCTGTTTTGACGTTGGTATTTTGCAGGATTGCGCCCAGATTGTTCCTCAATCCCATCCGGATGGCATCATCCAGCGATAGTGGCAATTCCCCGGGCGCAGCCTTCTGCTGTACCACGCTGCCTCGATAAGAATCGGACATCTGCGCTTTCCCGCCGCTGTTGACGATACCGATCACGACGGCAAGGAGCCCCGTAAATCGCAGACGGCCACCGCGTACTTTATGAAGAGTTTTTTGCATTTCTTTCATTGACTGTTTACGTATGTGGCAGTATTGCCAGGTTGCATGTGCTAGGAAATAGATGACGAAACTGACAGAAGAGTGCAATTCTTTTCGCGACGCTGTTCGTTTCTGTGGCGCTGGCTCCGTTTCTTCCACGCTCTGCGACCATCTGTGTTGTAGAACGTAAGTTCTCTGCTTTAGGATACCGGATTGCAGTTCCTCGACGCGCTTTACATAACCGTCACCACCAGCGAGTACGCTCTGGCATAAGAATTTGAGACACTGGAAAGGACGATTTTGCCCGCCGGGCTGTTGCATCCCCGGAAGAGAGCACGCACGCATGCCACTGAAAAACCGCGAAAGCCCGCTCATTACGAAGCATTATTTCAATCGGGACGAGTCCTGGCTGGATTTCAACCGGCGTGTGCTCGAGGAAGCTCAGGATGATGCCAATCCTTTGCTGGAGAGGGTCAAATTTCTCGCCATAACCGCCAGCAATCTTGACGAGTTCTTTGAGGTTCGCGTTGCCGGCATTCTGCAGCGCATAGAGGACGGCTATAACGAACCGGGCCCTGACCTGATGACGCCACAGCAAACATTGGATTCACTGGCGCAAAAGACGCACGCGTTTGTCTCCGACCAATACAGATGCTGGAACAAGCAGCTATTGCCGGCCCTGGCCAAAGCAGGAATTCGCATGCGGACCTGGAAAGACCTGGACGAAGAACAGCGCAAGTTTGCGATTGCCTTCTATCAAAGTGAAGTCGACCCGCTGCTGACGCCCATCACCATCGACCCTGCCCATCCCTTTCCGCACGTGCTGAACAAGGCGCTCTGTCTCGCGTTATTATTGCATCGCAAACGTAAATCGGCGTCGACACAAGTGCTGGGAGTGGTCACTGTGCCACGATCCCTACCCCGTCTGGTTGCGCTTCCGTCGACTTCGGGATGTTTCGATTACATCTTTTTGCACGAGCTGATCGAATCGCAGGCGGCAGCCATGTATCGCGGATATGAATTTCTGTCTCGCGCAGCGTTTCGCGTCACCCGCAACAGCAATCTCTACCTGCAGGAAGAAGAAGCGCGCAGCCTGCTCGAAAGCGTGCGTTCAGAACTACACAACCGTCGCAAGGGAGATGCGGTCCGGCTGGAGATCGAAAGCGATGCGGCTCCGGAAATTGTGGAGCAGCTACGAGCCAACTTCGAGCTGGATGACTTTCAGGTTTTCTATACGAACGGCCCCGTCAACCTGTCGCGCCTGATGAACCTGCATGCAACGACAGACAAACCGGAGTTGAAGTACCCTCCTTTTGTGCCGCGCAGTTTGCGGCTGCATCGCGAATCCGCCGATCTTTTCGCGGAAATCCGCCGTCACGATATTCTGCTGCATCATCCATACGATTCCTACAACGCCGTTGTCGAATTTATCCGTGCGTCTGCGGAAGATCCCGCAGTGCTGTCCATCAAGCAGACGCTGTATCGCACCAGCGCCAATTCACCGATTTTCCAGGCGTTGCGAGAAGCCGCCCAAACGAAAGAAGTCACCGTCGTGGTGGAGTTGATGGCCCGCTTTGATGAAGCCTCCAACATTCGATGGGCGCACGACCTGGAGGACGCGGGTGTACAGGTCTTTTACGGCACGGTCGGACTGAAAACGCATTGCAAGCTGGCGCTGCTTGTCCGTCGCGATCCGGAAGATGGCATCGTGCGACAGTATGCCCACCTTGGAACCGGCAATTACAATGTCGAAACGGCTTTGTTCTATACCGACTTGAGCCTGCTCACTACAAATCCAACCGTGACCAATGCTGTACACAATGTTTTCAATTACCTGACGGCGCACTCGGAGTCGGACGACTACGCTCCGCTGCTAGTGGCCCCGTTGAACCTCGCCGAAGGTTTCGCGCAACGAATTCATCGGGAGGCCAAATACGCTGCTGAAGGCAAGCCAGCCCACATCGTCGCCAAGATGAATTCGCTGTTGGAACAGAGTGTCATCGACGCCCTATACGCTGCTTCACAGGCCGGAGTCTCCATCGACCTGATCGTTCGTGGAATTTGCGCTTTGCGACCGGGAGTGAAAGGGCTGAGTGAAAATATACGCGTATGCTCCATCGTCGGCCGCTTCCTCGAGCACAGCCGCATTTTTTACTTTTTCAACGGCGGCCAGGAAGAGATCTATGCGGGTAGCGCCGATTGGATGCCGCGCAATCTGTTCGAGCGCTGTGAAGTTGTTTTTCCTGTGCTCGATCCTCAGTTGCGGCAGCGCATACGGGAAGAAATTTTGGGGGCCTATCTGGCTGATACCGCTGAGTCGCGCTTCCTGCTGCCCTCCGGGGAGTATGTACGTTCCAGGAATCGAACCGGGAGAACGGGGCCTCTGTTCCACGCGCAGGAATTCTTGATTCGACTGGCTGAGGACAAAGCTAGCGTCCGGGACATCCCACCCGAGCCAGCCAACATCGCGAAGACAAAAATATCCAGCGCCTCGTTGAACGGCACCAACCCAGCGACACCACAAAAAAAACAGAAAGAGTCTCGACAGCCGAAATCGATAGCCAAAACTTCTGGTATTGCCCAAAAAACCGGAGCCCGCAAGCCCATACGCGTGTCCCCAAAAGAGTTCCTTCTCGATTGACTTTCAACATCTCAATGGAATTGAAATGAATCCGCAGGATTAGAAACGCGAACGCCCCTGATCGCGTCGAATACTCGTAGAGTCATTCACCGCCGCCAGGTACAGGAGACCTGTTGCAGTTCTGTTACTCGTGGACATGCCAGCCAGCCCCATCATCAGCGCGCCTGTGGTTCGAAACTGCGATGCCGATCAGTGTCGCGATGTATTGCCGGTCCGTCGGCTATGGGTGTGGTGGCATCTGCTCAGCCTTGACGCTCCAACGGTGGCAGTTGTTTGGTGTTGGTTCTTCGCCGCCGCTTTCGGCCTCAGTCTTCCTCCCACTGCGCTGATTACGCTGGCGCTGGGAACTTGGTGCGTTTATGTCGCGGATCGACTCCTTGACGGTTGGCGCTCTACCGGCATGACGGAACTGCGTGATCGACATTGGTTTTACTTGCGACATCGCAAGCCATTTTTAGTTGCGTGGATTGCAGCCGCGATTCCATTGGCGTATCTGATTTTGTTTCGGGTGCAGGCAGCAGTGCGGACCGATGACATTGTTCTTTGTTTGATTGGCACAGGGTATTTTCTGTTAATCCACAACCGCCCGGAAAAATACGGGTTCTCTAAAGAGTTATTCGTTGGTTTCCTCTTTTCTATTGCAACTGTGGTGCCGACCTGGACGCGGCTGCAGGAAGGACGGGGATTGTTGCTGTCGGGAGTTCTAACTTTCGGAGCCGCTTGTTGGCTGAACTGCGTTGCAATTCAGACTTGGGAAGACGCGGAGGCGAGGCGCGAAGGCGTACACGATCGTTTTTTTCAAAATCGCTTGCCTGAAGGCCAGCTTCAAGTGGACCAGTGCGGTCCCCCTCTGCTAACAAATTTTCTGGGCAAGCATTTGACTGCTTTCGCCATCGCAATCGGAGGACTGGCTCTTTTGCTCATCTGCATTCCCACCGCAAGAATGGCCTGGCCTCTCTTTGCCGCCGTTGCGATCAGCTCCTTTATGTTTCTCGCACTGGTTTGCCACAAAATGCGGTTTAGCGCGCTATCGCTGCGCATCCTTGCCGATGGGGCCTTGCTGACCCCGTTGG
>JAJZCA010000094.1 GCA_021798735.1 Acidobacteriota bacterium
CCATTCCCGTATACATGGACGCGACCTGATCGCCGTAGCCGTTGAACATCAGCGTGGGCTGGCGCGCTTTCCAGAAGGGCGCGCCGATGACGCGCTCATATTTCTGGCTCCATCGCGGATGATCGACGTTTGGATTGACGTTGGAATAGAAGCCATACTCGTTGGGCGCGGACTCATTCCAGGTGGTGCGCGGCTGTCTTTTTACGAAGCGAATCTTGACCAGGGACTTGGCCGACTTGAAACCGTATTTCCACGGCAACACAATGCGCACGGGAGCGCCGTCCTGGTTCGGCAGGGTCTGTCCGTACAGGCCAAAGGTGAACAGCGTCAGCGGGTTCATGGCCTCATCCATGCGCAGGCCCTCGGAATAGGGCCAGTCGAGACTGACAGAGTTGATCCAGGGCTCTTCTTTCGGATCGTCGAGCGAGAGAAACTGCACATAGCGCGCGGAGGAGAGCGGCTCGCATTGCTTGATGAACTCCGAAAACGAGTAGCCGATCCAGGGAATCACCATGCTCCACGCCTCCACGCAGCGATGCCGGTAGACGCGCTCTTCCAGGGGATGCATCTTCATCAATGCGTCGATATCGAATTCCTTTTTGCTCTTTACCTCGCCTTCAACCTTTACGCTCCAGGGACTGGTCTTCAGCCGCCACGCGTTGTGCGAGGGATCTGCCTTGTCGGTACCGAATTCATAAAAATTGTTATAGGTCGTGATGTCTTCAAAAGATGTCGGCGTCACTCCGGAGGTCGAATACTTGCTGGGAATTGTCGACAGCTTTGTGGTGGCATGCACGGCGTTGCGCGGAGAAGCAATATTTTTCAGCAAATCTGCACCCAGTGCAGCCACGCCCACGGCAGCAGCGCCCGCCATAAACTTACGACGGTTCATGTAATCGGATTTCGAGGTGATCTGGGACGACGGAATATCTGACGGTTTACGAATCAACATACGGTCGCACCTCGCTACTGCCTACAAACATTAGACATCGGAAATCCTAGTAAGTTACAAAGGTTTTTGTGTTCGGGAATAAGTTTCAGAACGTGAACATTTCCAGCCAGGAATTGATGCTGTGCTCTAAGAAGCAGCTTTGCTTCGATCTTTTGCAGAGAAGGGAAGCTGCTTATACCAGTTATGGAAGAAGCGCATGATGGGTCGCTCGATCGCAAGGTAACACAGCAGTCCAACTGCCAAGCACGACAGCAGGCACAGCACAACTCCAACATCGCCACCCCAACGGCCGAAAAAACGCCAGAAATGTTCGACCATGCTGCGCGTCGGGTTCGTACACAAATAGATGGAGTAGGATGCGTCACCCAGGAGTACGAGGAAACGTGCCGGCTTGGATTGCATTGCCGGGGACCAGAGAACCGCTCCCAGCACCAGCAACCCCGACGGCACACCCCAAAGGCCAACGCGCAACCAACTGCTGAGTCCATTCAAAACCATGCCCTCGAAATTTATCGTGCTATATCCGGTGAATAGGGTTGCCGTTAGAACGGCCGCGCCCAACGCCGTCAGCGAGCGACCGGTCATGATCCTCGCAGGGGTCCGCAGTCCGTTGTTCCGGGCATATATCTGCCCAATGACGCACCCGAAAAGAAATTCCAGCAGGATTGGGTTCGACCAGATAATCAACAGTGGACGATACAGGCCCACAACTGCTCCCAATGCGACCATCGCGCTCAGAAAGAGGATCGTATTTCGCACCAGGTGACGCGGTTGGATTGCCATCCAGGCAGCCAACACGTAGTAGAAGTACATTTCAAAAATCAGACTCCAACCTAAGGACAGGATGGGCGAGGCGGACGGATAGCTCCACGAGGGGAACAGCCCCGCGGTGGCGAGCCAAGAAACGCTGTGCCAGGCAATGGGATGCCTGCCCAGTTGGGACTCAGCAATAACAACAACGGTCAAGATCCAATACAAAGGAAAAATGCGCGTAAAACGGCGAGATAGAAACTTGCCGGCGGAATGCTGACTTTTTTCTGCTGCGCGCGCTGCGACCAGGGAGACGATGAAGCCGCTGATGACAAAAAAAATGTCCAATCCACAGGCGCCGAAGCCCGCCAGATGAAAGAAGTCCGCTTGCCGCGAAGAGGAACTTGATCCTGCAGCGCCAATGGAATGCGTCCAGACTACGAGGAGAGCCGCCGCCGCTCGGAGCCCCTGTACCACCGTGAGCTTTCCGCTCTCGGCCAGTGGCGTGTCTCGACTGGAATTCCTTGGGGTGTGGGCAGAGGCGGCCATAGAAATAATGAATCGTGAGCGATGGTTCTTCGTTCCATTGCAATCGCGGCGTCAGCTAGCGAACAACCGCTCCTGCTCATTCAAATCCAGTTTGCGGCGATTGCTGGGATGGATGACGGCGACAATTTCGACCGACTGCAGGGCAGAGCGCGGAACAAAAATCCGTTGCGTATTCGACCGCATGTCGGGCGGGGTGAACTGGATGCCTTCTGGTTCCAGAAAGGAGAGATCGTTGCTGGCGAGGCCTTCCAACTCATCGCCGTCGCGCATTCGCATCCGGATCCACAGGCCGGGAGTCCGCGGACGCGAGGTAAAATTCCGCCGAACAAGCCGTTCAGGATCGATCGTGTCGCCGGTCGGAAATTCTCGTACGAAGCACATCATCTTTACATCCTGCAGCGTCATGGCGAGAACTTTGCCGGTCATGTCCAGCAGTTCCAACTGGCCGTCGTGGGCAAAACCCTGGGGATCGACGTAGCCCGAGTGCCAGTCGCGGCTGAATTTCCGCACAATCACTTTCTTTCGACTTGACCCTGAACCTGCCACTCCCTGCTCTCCAAGACAACCTGCAAAAGACATTCGCGCAAATCTGCATGATCTCGACTTAGCCAGGATTGTCGCATGAAGCGCAACCAAGCGCATCGGTTATTGTGCAAACGCTGGAAAAAGAGTCGCCGATATGGTATTGTAGAACATTGTGTGTGCGACATCGTCGCCTACATCTAATTGAAAATACTGGCTTTAGTGGCACGAGTCAGAGGCTGCTGGCCGAGGCGCAAAACTGGGCATGCCCGATTATATCCAATTGCTTGAATCCAAGCTTTCTCCGAATGAAAAACAAGCACTCAACGCCATGACCGACGTGGCACGGGCCCGGCAGATCACCGTCTTTCTTACCGGTGGCGCGGTTCGGGACATGGTCAGCGGCGCTTCTGTGCGCGATTTGGACATTACGGTCCAGGCAAATCCCTTGAAATTCAGGAAAGACCTGGAACGTGCCGGATTCACCATCATAGGGGAACATGAACCTTCGCATACCCTCTATCTGCGATTCGGCAAACAGGCTCGGATGGAAATTTCGGCTGCCCGAACGGAAAGCTTTCCCAAGCCTGCTCGCCCGGAATACGTTCCCGCCGGCATTCTGGATGATCTGCGGCGCCGCGACTTTACTGCGAATGCGATGGCGCTCTCGCTAAACGAAGGATCCTGGGGACTGCTCCTCGATCCGCTGAACGGGACCGCCGACATTTGGTCGCGGCATTTGCGACTGGTCAACAATTACGGCTTTCTGGAAGATCCGATCCGGATGGTGCGTGCCGTTCGCTTAATGTCGCGAACGGGTTGGGAGATGGAAGAGCGTACCAAGGCTCGCTACGACAACGCCAAAGCCGAGGGTGTCATCAGCGCCATTACTGCGGTGCAGCGCGGATATGAATTGGAAGAGATCGCATACGAAGAAGAGCCGCTGCAGGTGCTGAAGGCGTTGGAGGCCGAAGGCTGGCTGGAACACCTGTCGCCTCACTGGACCAGCCACTCCGCCGATGTGCAGGGACTTGAGCGACTGCATGAAAAATTTGTCCAGCTGTTAATGGCCGGACTGTATCCCGATCCCTCTGCCGCGCAGTTTCGTCTGTTGACGGCAAAATTGTCGCCCGCTCACTCCTCTGCACTAAAAAAGACATTTGTTCGCACGGACCTGATTGCGGAATCGAACTCGCTGGACGCAGAAGCGAAGCATGTTCTGCAGAAGATGACAGCGAAGGATGCCGCCAAGCCCTCGCAGTTATGGAAATTGCTGCATAGTGCCAAGCCCGAGGCGGTGCTGTGGCTCTTCTTTACCAACAAGACCGCGGCCGTGCAAAACAAGTTTGAAAACTTCTTTAGCAAGTGGCCGGAAGCACGGCAGAAAATTCCCAACGCAATTCTGCAGGACATGCGGATTCTGCCTGAAGTCAAAGGGTATGATGAGCTGCTGGATAAGCTGACGTTCGCGTTTATGGATGGGGAGCTGCCAACGGAAGAGACAATTCGCAAGTTTGCGGAGCCGTATTCTCCGCCGGCTCCTCCTCCGCCGGTGATCGTACGCCGCAGCCGCACAGTGAAACGCGTCACCGAGCCGAAGAAGCCGAAGGGCAGAAAAGCCGCGAAAAACGCAGATGTAGCCCAGACTGGAGATCTAAGTCTGGCGGCAGCAGACGACGCGGTTGCTCCAGAAGTAGCGGCGGAGAAGACCGGGGCCGCAGCGGGCACTGCCAAGGATGCCGAAGGGAAACCTGTTTCTGCGAAGGCAGCAGCGACCAAGGCTGCAGGGAAGACCGTTGCTCAGCCTTCAGCCGGAAAGAAATCAGAGAAGGCTGCCAAGGCTTCTCCTGCTACAAAAATACCGGTGAAACCGCTCGCCAAAGGGAAGCAGGAGAAGGCGAAGCCTGTAGGGAAGGTCGTAGAGAAAACAAGCCAAAAGTCGAGCAGCAAGTCTACCCATGGGAAGGGCAAAGCCCAGAAGGCGGCGAATGTCGGTAAGGCGAGCAAGACTGCGCAAATGGCGAAGAAGTCGGCGCCTTCGTCCGCAAGCGCTCACGGAAAGGCCAATACATCCGCCAAGACTGCGCATCGTCCGATCGCGAAGAAGGCAGCCGTGAAGCCTGAAACTGCTGGCAAGACCGCTCCGAAAAAGGCCAGTGCAGCGGTGGCGAAGAAGCCGAGGGCAAAAGCAGTCAGTAAATCGGTTTCTAAGGCGACGCCAGCAAAATCGGCGGCGAAGCCTAAGAAAAAATCCAGGAAGTAGCGGCTACGATTTTCTGCCTATTGAGAGTGTTGGCAGAGTGCGGGCGCATTCAGACCTCAGCGATGCGATCCTTTCTAATCGCCGCTTCCGTCTCCCATGACCGTGACTACTTCCGTTGGAAGAATACCCATATTGCGATAGATGGGTCGAATATGCACGCGAATCTTCGGTAGTTGAGTCGCGAACCAGGCTGCTCCTACGATGCAGAATGCGCCCGTGATCATCAGTGTGACCGGCGCGCCCACCCAGTGAGCCAAGCCGCCTGCTAGCAGGCTTCCGAACGGAGCCATACCGACAAAGGCCATGGTGTAGTAACTCATCACGCGGCCGCGCTTGTCCTCTGGAACGATGGTCTGGATGATGGTGTTGCTGGCGGCCATCCCCATCATCATTCCATACCCCGCGATCAGCATCAGCAACAGCGAGAGCCACAAAACGCGACTCATGCCGAAAGCAATCAGCCCCGCTCCAAAAACGGCGGCTGAGATGGCGATGATGCGGCCCAGTCCGAGTACAGACTTGCGCAAGGCCAGCGAAATTGCGGCCCCCAACGCGCCCGTACCGACGGCTCCCATCAAGAACCCCAGTGTATGCGGGCCTCCATGCAAAACTTTCGCTGCAAAAATCGGCATCAACACCGTGAACGGCATCCCCATCAGGCTGACGATGGCAAACAACAGCAAAATCGTTCGCACCGGGGGAAACTCCGAGACATAGGTCCACCCTTCTTTCAGTTGTTCCAGCATCGATACGATCTTCGACGCGGCCACAAATTTCGGCAGATGCATCAACAGTAACGATACGATCACCGCAATGTAACTAATGCCGTCGATCAGGAAGCAGTAGCCCTCGCCAAAGCCAGCAATCACCAGGCCGGCCAGTGACGGGCCAACAAGCCGCGCCATATTCACCATGGAAGAATTGAGGGCGATGGCGTTGCCAAGGTCCTGACGGCCCTCAATCATCTGCACCATGAAGGCTTGCCGCCCGGGCATATCGAAGGCGTTGATCATACCCTGAAAGATGCTAAGCCACAGGATTTCCGCGATGGTGATGCGGTGTCTCAGTGTCAGTGCAGCGAGTGCCAGGGACTGCACCATCGCTAACGCCTGGGTCACCACCAGAACGTGACGGCGATTGAGCCGATCCACCCATACGCCCGCGAAAGGCGCCAGCAGGAAGGTGGGAATCTGTCCGCAGAAGCCCACGATCCCCAGCAGCCATGCTGAGCCGGTAAGCCGGTAGACCAGCCACGCGGTCGCGATCCGCGTCATCCAGGTGCCAATCAGGGAGATGCTTTGGCCGCCGAAAAACAAGCGGAAATTGCGATGACGCAAGGCGCGCCATGCGAGAGAAATTCCACCTGGGTGCAGTTCTGGTTCGGTCTCGATTTTCTGCATTGGAATTCGCGATTTACGCACCTGCGGACATCAAGATCGTTCTCCATCCATTGGATGCAGGTGCATTCTTCCAAGGACCGGGAATCGAGAGAGGTCGTGCATGAACCAGCGCCGGTAGTCCATATTAAACCAGGAAGGAAAGGATATTCTGTTCAGAACGGACAATGTGCAGGAATGGCAGAGAAGGAAAATCTATTGAATGTACCGCCTATCGTAACCGGCAAGCATTTTGACGCCGCATCGGTCTTTGAGCCTGAAAATCTTTTGCGGGAAGCGCGGCGGCAAAAAAAATTGCCGGTGGGCGAAGTACCCGAAGTTTGTCTTTTGGACCCGGATGGGGACATCGTCCGGACACTTCTTGAAAAGTGCCGTGCCCAAAGGTCCCATTCCTGGGCGTGTTATCATACCGATCTTTATGAGTTTGAGCATGAGGGGGAACGCCTCGGTGTGATTGGGTGCGCGGTTGGAGCGCCTTTTGCCGTACTTCTCGCGGAGCAGCTCTTCGTCTCTGGATGCAGATTTCTGGTGAGTATGACCTCAGCCGGGCAGATACTCGAACCGGACCCGCCGCCCTATTTCATTCTTATCGATCGCGCTTTACGCGATGAAGGGACAAGCTACCACTATTTGCCGCCTGCCGACTTTGTAGATGCCGACCCACGGCTGGTTGACTGTGCGATGGAGGCGTTGGCTAGCATTATTCCTCCAGTTTATCGCGGCGCGACCTGGACTACAGATGCTCCATTTCGTGAAACACCCGCCGCGATTGAGGATTGCCGGGCTCGCAATATTCTTGCGGTCGAGATGGAGGCGGCAGCCCTGTACGCCTTTGCGCAAGCACGGCAAAAGACTGTACTTTGTTTTGCCCATGTAACGAACCGCATGGCAGTCATCGAGGGTGATTTTGAAAAAGGCGAGGCGGACGGCACGTACGAGTCCCTCAGGGTCATTTCCGCAGCAGTACGCGCGTGGCGAGAATCGAATAAAGCGGGATGACCGAGGCCACGCAGTATTTCGCCGCGATCCATTCTCATACGGATGCTAACAGTTTCAACAGGGATTTCCTCAGGCCAGGCTCTTATGTTCGTCAGGAGCTTCGTTGCGGTGCCCACTGGCCGACTAGAATAGAGGATGAGAATGGCTGAATTTACCCATCTGCATCTTCATACGGACTACTCGCTGCTGGACGGAGCCTGCGATGTCGACAAGCTGCTGAAACATGTCGAGGGCATGGGCCAGAAGGCCGTAGCCATGACCGACCACGGCAACATTTATGGCGCAATCCAGTTCTTTGATGCGGCGAAAAAGTACAACATCAACCCCATTTTAGGCTGTGAACTGTACATCTGCCAGAAGGAAGACCATCGCGCCGATCCCCAGGGCGATCAATATCATCACCTGCTGGTCGTTGCGGAAAACGACGAGGGATATCGCAACCTGGTCCGCATAACGTCAGAAGCTTCGCTGCATGGCTTCTATCGCAAGCCGCGCATCAGCAAGAAGTTTTTGGCGGAGCACTCGAAAGGATTGATCGGATTTTCCGGCTGTCTGGCGGGAGAACTCTGCGAGCATTTAACCAAGAGCAACTACGATGCGGCGCGCTCGACGGCCAAGCAGTATGAAGACATTTTCGGGCGGGGGAATTTCTTCCTGGAGATTCAGGATCAGGGCCTGGAACTGGAGAAAAAGATCCACGCCGACCTGTTTCGCCTGGAAAAAGAACTCGACATTCCGCTGATCGCCACCAACGACAGCCACTACATTGGCCACGACGATCATCACGCCCACGATGTTCTGCTGTGCGTGCAGACCGGTAGCACGATCCACGACGAGAAGCGCTTTCGCTTCGACGGCGATCAGTTCTACGTCAAGTCGGCGGAGGAGATGTTGAGCGTCTTCTCGCAGACGCCTGAGGTTGTGGCGCGCACCATGCAGTTTGCCGAGCGTTGCCACGTCAAGCTGAACAAGGTCGAAAATCCATTTCCGCAGTTCGATGTGCCGCCGGGATTCACCATCGACAGCTACTTCGAAAAGATCTGTCGCGAAGGCTTCCGCCATCGGCTCGACACCTCCGTTCGACACCTGCGAGATAGCGGCTATCTACGCCACACGACGGAAGAATACGAGCAGCGTTTGCAACGCGAAATCGACTGCATACAGGCGATGAAGTTTTCCGGCTATTTCCTGATCGTGTGGGATTTTATCCGCTACGCGAAGGAGCAGGACATTCCCGTGGGGCCGGGCCGCGGATCGGCAGCGGGTTCGCTGGTGTCCTACGTCATGGGAATTACGGATGTCGATCCGCTGCAGGGAGACCTGTTGTTTGAGCGCTTCTTGAACCCGGAGCGGGTATCGATGCCGGATATCGATATCGACTTCTGTATGAACCGCCGCAGTGAAGTGATCGACTACGTGACCCGCAAGTACGGGCGCGAGCAGGTGGCGCAGATCATCACCTTCAACACCATGGCGGCCAAGGCGTCCATCAAGGATGTCGGTCGCGCCCTGGCGATGCCGTATGGTGAAGTCGATAAAATTGCCAAGCTGATTCCGGCCACCATCGGCATGACGATCGACGAGGCGCTGAAAGAATCGGAGCCGCTGCAGCAGATCTACGAAAACGACCCGCAGATTCGCGAGTTGATCGACATTGCGCGCAGGCTGGAGGGATTGGCGCGGGGGGCGGGCATTCATGCCGCCGGGGTTGTGATCGCTCCCGAACCGCTGACCAACCTGGTTCCACTCAGTCGCGGCAAGAACGACGAAATCGTCACCGCGTATGACATGAAGGCCATTGAGAAAATCGGTCTGCTGAAGATGGATTTTCTCGGTCTGACCACGCTGACTGTGATTCATGAGGCGCTGCGGCTGGTGAAGGTCAATCTTGGCATCGAGATTGATATGGAAACGATTCCGCTGGACGACAAGCAAACCTTTGAGCAAGTTTTCCATCGCGCGCTGACGTCAGGCGTCTTCCAGTTTGAATCCAGCGGTATGCGCGACGTACTGCGCCGCTATCGTCCAGAGACTATCGCGGACCTTACGGCGCTGAATGCGCTCTATCGTCCAGGGCCGATCCAGGGTGGAATGATCGACGATTTCATCGAGCGCAAGTGGGGACGAAGGCAGGTCGAGTATGAATTGCCGGAGCTGGAAGCGATCCTAAAAGAAACGCTCGGCGTCATCGTGTATCAGGAACAGGTGATGCAGATTTCGAATGTGCTCGCCGGGTATTCGCTGGGAGAAGCGGATCTGCTGCGCCGAGCGATGGGCAAGAAAGATCCGGCTGAGATGGCGCGGCAACGGAACCGGTTTGTGCAGGGCGCACTCGACAAGAAATTTCCGCAGAAAACGATCGAACATATTTTCGAGCTGATGGAACGTTTTGCCGGCTACGGATTCAACAAATCTCATTCGGCGGCCTACGCGTTGCTGGCCTACCACACCGCGTATTTGAAGACCCATTACGCGAAAGAATTTATGGCAGCGCTGCTGACCTCGGAAGTCAGCAAGCCGGACAACGTGGTGAAGTACATCAAGGAATGTCGGGAAATGGGAATCTCCGTTGAGCCGCCGGATGTGCGCACCAGCGACGCTGACTTTACACCGCACGGAGAAGCAATTCGCTTCGGTCTGGCCGGCGTGAAAAATGTGGGACAGAACGCGATTGCGTCCATCCTGCAAGTCCGAAGCCAGTTATTGCAGGAAGGCAAGACGTTTACTTCATTCTGGGATTTTTGCGAGCGCATCGATCTCCGCGTAATGAACAAGCGCGTCCTGGAATCGCTGATCAAGAGCGGCGCCCTCGATTGCTTCGGGCCACGCGCAGCGCTGATGGTCGCCATCGACAAAGCGATCGAACGCGCGCAGAAGGCGCAGCGCGATACCGCCGCAGGTCAGCATGGGTTGTTCGGGTTGTTCAACGACGCGCCCGCAGGTGGCAGCGCGAGCCAGCAGGATGAATTGCCGAACATTGCCGACTGGGATGAGGTGCAGCGCCTGCAGCATGAGAAAGACGTGCTCGGATTTTATGTATCCGGACATCCCCTCGGGAAGTATGCGGAGAAGCTGCGCAATTTAAAGGGCGTGGTCGACACGCAGACCGCATTGGAGATGACGCCGGCGCCCAACACCGGAAGACGCGATGCGCAGAATGAAAATGAAATTTCAATCGCTGGCATATTGACCGGCGTGCGCGTGGCCAAGTCACGCAAAGGCGACCTGTACGCGCAGGGATCGCTGGAGGACCTGACAGGAAAGATCGAATTGATCTGCTTTCCTGAAGCGTACAAGCGCATGGCGGAAAATCTGAAGATCGATGTGCCGGTGCTGGTGCGCGGCGTGCTGCGCGGAGAGGAAGATTCCGCGCCCAAGCTGGCGATTTCCAACATCACAGCCCTGGAAGATGTGAAGCTGAAGTTGCCCAGCAGCATGCGCATTCGCATCGCCTTGGACCGTGTGGGCGAACCGACGTTGACCGAGCTGCACGCGATGATGGTTGCCACTCCGGGGTCAGGAAAAGTTCTGCTGGACTTCGAGCAGCGAGACGATTACCTGGTGGTGCTGGAGCCGGAAGGCCTCGGCGTGGCCGCCGACAAGGCTTTCATTGAGCGCGTTGAAGAACTGGTAGGCGCCGGCGCGGTACGGATCATCGAATAGAGGGTCAGCGAACCCACGTCTCAGAAGCGAGACGTGGGGCACCCGATGTTCTTGTGGTCGCTATTTTGCTTCGAGTGTGTAATGTCCGGGTTCGCGAAGAACGACCGCTGCGCGCGTGCCGTTTTCCGCGGATTTCACATCCGTGGCGGCTTTACCGTTCACCAACACCGTCTGTCCAGTGTGCTGCACGGGGACAAGCACGGTGGCTTCTTCGTCCGGCGGCAGATCGATGACCGTCTGCAGCGTGGGACTGGCGTGCAGATCGACTTTCAGCAATCCGTGCGGAGTGGGTTCGGCGCCTTTGGCCCATGCCAGGCCGGCAAGGTCTGGACGGATGGTGACCTGAGAGAAACCACCTGCTGTCGGCTGGATTCCTAGAATCTGTTCCATCAGCCAGGGCGTTGGACCTGTCGACCAACCGTGGGCAAGGCTGACAAAATATCCTGTGCCATCGTCGGCCTGCAGCGAGGCATGGAAATTATTCTTTGGCCAGCTGGGATAGTACGCTTCCCAGAAGCTGGTCGCTCCCTCGTCAATCATTCCGCCCCAGTATTGGCGAATCCAGGCGAGTGCTTCCGGGCGATGCCCTGTCTGCGCCATGGCGGAGATGATGTAGTAGTTGTAGTAAGGCGTCATCACCAGCGCGGTGTATTTCGTGTTCGCGACGCTGGAAAGCACGTTATCCCAGATTGGCGCGTATTGCGACGGATCCGCCACCCCGGTAAACACGGCGGCAGCATTGATTTGCCAACGCGGTCCAAAGGTGTTGTTTGAAGTGTCGAGCAGATACTTCTGCGATGCGTCCTTCAACAGGGCGGCGCGTTGTTCAAAGTGATCGGCATTCGTCGTATCGCCGAGTTCCCGCAGCAGAAACGCTGCATCGCGATACGCCAGGTAA
>JAJZCA010000095.1 GCA_021798735.1 Acidobacteriota bacterium
GCACCGTCACCGCGAGTACGAAGGTGACGGAGTTGGAACTCGGCGAGCTTGAGCGGGCCGCCGCGCTGCGCGGTGTCCGCCTCGGGGAGTGGGTTCGCGACGTGCTGCTGCGCGAAGCAAGATCACCCTCGGACGCAATCTCGCTCACGCATGTGATGACCGAGATCGTCGGCCTGCAACTGTTCCTGACTAACGCTCTGACGCCGGTTGTCTGCGGCGAACGGATCACCGCCAAACAGTATGAGGAGTTGCTCCAGAACGTGAAAGCCAATAAGCACCGCGCCGCGCGGGAGGTCATCGCGCAGTGCATCGCGACCAGACAGGAGGAAGATCATGCCTGAAAACAACTGGGGAAGAAAGGAGACGATCGTCTGGCCGCCTCATCAGCCCATCTACACCCTCGGTGCAGTCTTTCTCGCTGTGATTGCGGCGGGACTCTTCGTGTATCTGCGCTTCGCCTTTGCTCTGTCGCCGTTGGAGCGGTTCTATCTTCCGATGTACATCAAGACCTCCATCGTGCCCAGCATTCGCTCGTCCGGAAAGTACCAGGTGCTCTTGGTCGCGAACGAGGAGAGACGTACATGGTATGCCCGTGAAGAGGATGTGCAGAACGGTACAACATTGCAGGAATATGGGAAGCCAATCCCGCTGGCGCTCTCCGATGCCGCACGTCTGCGCGGCATGGAATACCTCTACCGCAGTGCTCCTGCCGTGTTCCAGAACACAGTGCTCCACGGCTATCTCCAGCACCAGGTCTATGACGGCCAGGGCCTCATAGATATCTTCGAATGGCCCTTGTCATTCGGCGCACTCGCGTTGCTCTTGCAGCTTCCGTTTTCCATCCTGAAGGACATTCGGCGCCGCAAGGAGATGAAGTACGGGCGTCGTCTCAAAGGCCCTGTTCTGGTCACACCAAAGGAGTTCAACAAAGCCCTTCAGGGGACCGGCATCGGTCTCCGTGTGGATCAATGCCGCGAGCTGCTTCGCGTGCCATTACGCGCCGAGGATCAGCACTTCGAGATCATCGGCGACACCGGAAGCGGCAAGACGACGATCATCATGCAGATGCTCCGCCAAATTCAGACGCGCGGTCACTCGGCGATTCTCTACGACCCGGCCTGTGAGTTCATTGAGCGGTTTTACGATGAGGGCCGTGGCGACATCGTTCTCAATCCGCTTGACCGTCGCTGCCCCTACTGGGGGCCGTCGGAAGAGCTTGTGCGGCGTGCCGAGGCGCGCACCGTCGCGGCCTCACTCTTTCAACCGACCAACGACAAAAAGGGTGAATTCTTCATCGAAAGCCCGCAAAAAATCTTCGCGCATCTCCTGCTCGAACTGCCGACACCACAGCAGTTGGTGCAATGGATGTCGCACCCGGAGGAGATCGACCGCCGCGTGAAAAATACCGAGCTTGCGTCGCTGATCGATCCGTCCGCGCCGCAGCAGCGCTCCGGCGTCCTCGGCTCATTGAGCCTCGTCGCCGATAGCTTCCGGTTGCTCCCGAAGAAGGAGGATGCGAAGACAGAATGGACGGCGCGCGAGTGGTCAAAGAATCGCCAGGGCTGGATATTCATCACCTCACAACCAGCCGAACGCGAGGCGCTGCGCCCGCTCCACAGCCTATGGATTGATATGCTCGTTCTTCGGCTGCTCAGCGCGCCTACGTCCGAACAGCATCCCGTATGGTTTGTGCTGGATGAATTGGCCAGCTTGCAGAAGCTGCCGCAGCTCCACACCGCCATTACGGAAAACCGCAAGTCCCGCAACCCAATCGTGCTCGGCTTCCAGGGCAAGGCGCAGTTGGAGGTCATCTACGGACACCTTGCCGAGGTCATGCTCTCGCAGCCAGCCACCAAAATCTTTCTCAAGACGACGGAACCAAATGCCGCCGAGTGGGTGAGCCGGGCCATCGGCAAGATCGAGGTCGAGCGCATGAAGGAGACGCACTTCGATGGCAGCCGCACGGGCAGAAACTTTGCGCTTGACCGGCAGACCGAGCCGCTGGTTCTCGACTCCGAGATCAGCGGTCTGGAGAACCTGCACGCCTACCTGAAGCACGGCAACTATGTTTCCCGCTTTTCTTTTTCCGTGCTGGATCTTCCGGCAACCAAGCCGAAGTTCATCGAGCGGCTGGACGACGATTTCATCGTCCGGGAACCACGTCAGGATGTGCCCAGACTCTCGAAAATTCAACCCAGTTCGGTGGCTCCGCTGCGCACCGCATCGAAGCCTGCCGATGAGCCGCAGGCACACACAACGCCTGTAAACAAGCCCGTCGCTAAGACTCCGGAAGAAACGCAGGCGGAGTTTACGTTCGGTCCGAGGTTTTAGACGATGCTGACTATCTCGAAGCCGCTTTCCGCAGGCCAGGCGCAGAACTACCATGCAAAGGAGTTCACCGCCAGAGAGCAGAACTACTGGTCGCAGCGAGGTGTGATCGCGGGCGAATGGCAAGGCCGTCTTGCTTCACAATTCGGCCTTGCAGGAGCCGTCTCTGCCGAAGACTTTGCGCGCTTGAGTCAGGGGCAGCATCCGGCGACGGGCGAGCAGCTTGTTCGCCAACGCACATCCTATGAATACCAGGACGCGCACGGCAAGACCATCAAGACCATGGAACACCGCGCCGGTTGGGATGCAACCTTCTCCGCACCCAAGTCCGTATCGCTCACCGCCCTCGTAGGTGGCGATGAGAATGTCCGGCTGGCCCATCGGGAGAGCGTCCAGGTCGCCCTCGACCAGCTTGAGCACTATACGCAGGCGCGGATCGGCGGGAATCATCCAGCGGAGACCACTGGCAAGTTCATCGCGGCCAAATTCGAGCACGACACCGCTCGCCCCGTGGATGGTTACGTTGCGCCGCAGCTTCACACGCACGCCGTCGTCTTCAACGTCACCGAGCGTGAGAACGGCCAGCCGCGCGCCATCCAGCCTCAGAGTCTCTTCGCCTCGCAGCAGTTCGCCACCGCCGTCTATCAATCCGAGTTGACCTACCGGCTTCGTGAGCTTGGCTACGAGATTACGGTTGGCCGCAGCGGCGCGCCGGAGATCAAGGGCTACTCGCAGGAGTACCTCGACGCATCGAGTCCACGCAGTCAGCAGATTCGGGCATATCTTGAGCGCACCGGTCGCACGGGTTCGGAGGCTGCGGAGATCGCCGCGCACTCGACGCGCGACAAGAAGGAAATCCATTCACCGCGCGAAGTCATGGCAGCGCATCGCAAGCTCGCAGCCGACTACGGACACCAAGCCGATGCCGTCGTCCGCGCCGCGCGCGAACGGCTCCAGCATCAGCAGCAACCGTTACAAACAATCGACCGAGTGCGGGAGTCGCTGACCTTCTCCCGCGACAAGAACTTCGAGCGAGAGGCCATCGTAGATGAGCGCGCATTGATCCGTGACGGCCTCCGTCGCGGCATGGGCGAGGTCACGTATGCCCAGGTGCGCGGTAATCTGGATGCCCGTCTTGCATCTGGAGAATTCCAGACTGTTGAGCGTTCGCAAAGTTTACCAGCGCGGCAGTTCACCACGGCCAAGACCATCGCAGCGGAGCATGAAATCCTGCGTCGGGTCGAAGAAGGGCGCAATCAGATTGCTCCAGTTCTGGCGCGGCAACAGGCTATTGCTGTCGCCGACCAGCATTCCCATCTGAATCGCGCGCAGCAACGTGTCGTCGAGGATGTACTCAGTTCGGCAGACCGCATTCAGGCGATTCAGGGCTATGCGGGCGTAGGCAAAACGACCACGCTTTCCGTCATCCGTAGCGCGACTGAGACGCATGGCTATAAGGTTGAAGGCTTCGCCCCCACCTCTCGCGCCGCCCGCCAGCTTCATGATGCTGGCATCGAATCGGGAACCCTGCAAGGATTTCTGGCGCGATCCGTGAAGCCGGATGCGCCAGAACAAAAGCATTTCTACTTCGTTGATGAATCGAGTCTCGCCAGCACCAGCCAGATGCGCGAGTTCTTTGCCCGGCTCGGCCTCAATGACCGCATACTCCTGATCGGCGACACGCGCCAGCATCAGGGAGTCGAAGCAGGTCGCCCCTTCGAGCAGTTGCAGGAGGTCGGGATGCGCACGGCGCGCCTCGACGAGATCGTCCGCCAGCGAGACCCGGCGCTGAAGTCTTCCGTCGAACTACTTGCCAAAGGGCAGGTCTCCGCTGCCCTTGAATCGCTCCAGCAGCAGGGCCGCGTCCATGAGATTCCAAGCGCCGAGGACCGCATCCGCGCCATCGCCAAAGCCTACGCCGAGTCGCCTGAGAAGACCTTGATCGTTTCACCCGACAACGCTTCACGCCGCGAGTTGAACGTCGCTGTCCGTCAGGAACTCAAGGCCAATGGAACTGTTGCACCGGAGGACCGCACCTTCCGCGTTCTCGTCCAGCGCCAGGACATGACCGGAGCTGAGCGCACCTGGGCAAGCCACTACGAAGTCGGCGACATCGTCCGTTTCTCGCGCGGCAGCAAAGCCTTCGGCATCGAGGCCGGGAGCTACGGATCAGTTGTTGCCATCAACCCCGCCGCCAACTTCATTTCTGTCGAAAAGGCTACTGGTGAGATTGCCACCTACGATCCGCGCCGCCTCACCGGCGTCAGTGTCTATCGCGAAATCGGCCGCGAGTTTTCCGTTGGCGACCGCATTCAGTTCACCGCGCCGGATAAAACGCTGGGCGTTGCCAATCGCGACCTTGCGGTCATCGAATCGATTACGCCGGATGGCCGCGGTAATGCTCGGATGATGGCCCGCCTCGAATCGGGGCGCGACATCAGTTTCGATCCGGCTGAGCACCGGCACTTCGACCACGGCTATGCCGTCACCAGCCACAGCGCACAAGGACTCACTGCCGAGCGCGTCCTCGTCAACGCCGATACCGGCGTCCACCCGGACCTACTCAACTCCCGTTTCGGTTACGTTTCCATCTCCCGCGCCAGCCATGAGGCAACGCTCTTCACCGACAACCTCTCCAAACTCAGCCCGCAGCTCAGCGCCGATATATCCAAGACCTCCGCAGTGGAAATTAACCGGACACTGTCCGTCACCCAGGCAATTGGAATGGGAGTCTGACGGATGCAGCCGATAGAATGGAGGCTTCGCTGGCCTCCAAGATGCCCGCACACCAGCACGGCGAAACTCTGGAGGAATCGCGATGACCGACCTGACAGCCATGCCTGAGAACTACGAAAACATCCCGCACAGAAATCGTCGAACTGCTCAAGGCGGCGCGTTCCACAGCAGCGCGCAACGTCACTCCATTATGACGGCAACATATTGGACAGCAGTGACGCAGGGAAAATGGGCATTTGTCAGGGAGTGGCTGGCGCTCCGGCTGAGTACTTCGAAATTACATCCCTCACCCATTCCGCGACTGCACGCTGCTGGTCGATTCCATTGCCATCGCAGATGAGATTATCCCCATTATCAAAGGAACACATGACGCCCATGGCATGAAGCTCAAATCGGTGCTTCTTACCTGCAACGAAGAGGTCGAAGTAAAAGGAATTCGGACCTGCAATTGCGGCCGCGCCAATACTTTTCACAGATACCTGAGAAACCGGTACTCTAAATATTTCCTTTCCGCTTGACGACGTAAATTTCACTTCATCATGGCCGATGCTGAGCATTCCGCTTGTATTGGTGAATGCCTTGTGTTCTACCGACGGCAAGGTAACTGAGAATCCGAGATCTGTTGACTTGTAAAAGCTCTGCTTCGCGTCGTCGAATTTCCCCTCTATGAGATCGATATACCCAATCTCCAGCCAAGGTTCGCCTGAGCGGGGGGCGGTTTGAGTTGCTTCTATATAATCGGCGAGAGCCCCATTCCAGTCCGATGTCCTCAAGGCTGCAGCTCCCCTGGACATGGAGAGATTAAAGTCCTGACTGCTAACGGAAGGCCCGCTAGCACTTGGGCTCGATAAAACTACCGCCGTATCGGCGGACGTGCCATCTGCACGAACCGGTGCTACCGTACCAGCGGCCATTAGCGGCACATTGCGAAGCACGATATTATCTGGAAAAACCAGGTTGACTGACTCTGATCCAAGCGTATAGCCATCGTAAACCCACACGCACGCTACCGGTATTCCAGACGGCAATTGAGCGACTGGCTGATGCGGTCCATTCAACTCTCCAAACCATGCATCGGATCTCTGAAATTCACCGCCGTGATCGTCAATCATGGACGCTCCACCACCCATTTGAAACCCTTGAGTGCCCTGTCCAATATAGGTCATTTCTCCTCTGCAAAACACCTTCCCCTCTTGCGCGTGGCACTCACTGACGGAGATACGAAGATTGCCATTGGACGCTACGATCCTCTGTTGCGTTGCCGAAGATGGAGGCTCGGACGTGGACGCTTGCGAGACGCTTGGTGTGGCATCGCCTGCACCTGCCGCCGTGCCAGCCACGCTGGACGAAGTAGATTGCAATCCAAACCGCTTCAGCGTATAGGCTTCGAGATTAGGAGCCTCAACTGTTGCAAAAAAGCTCTTACCTACATTGCTACAGGAAGCAGGTGTCTGAAAAAACATGTTGCCATACGCATCGTAAAACGGTTCGGCTGCTACAAGTTTTGCTTGTCCCTGAAGCATATCGAACCAAAACCGTGCCCCGGCATTGCTTGCATGAGAGTAGCCGAGTGAGGTCTGAATGCTGGTATCTACCTCGATTTTCAGCCCATCATAGTTGACGAGATTAGCGTTTATGCTGGTAACCTGCGTAACCGCCTGAAATAGATCGTGCCAGCATGGTTCCGTCGTATATTGAGAAACATCCATTCCTGTGGCAGCCATACCTGCCAGCACGTCTGATCGTTGCGCCTTCGCCGCATAGATGAAGTCTCTAGCCATTTGAATAGCTGTATCTCTGTATGGCTCGTACCACCGTCCAACTGCGTTTGACCACGTCCATGGTCCAGCTGCTTCGTCAACGATCTGGACCAGAACAAGTGAGTTCCCCTCCGGCCGGAATACAAGAACCTGCACTTTCTCTTGGAACGGCGCGAAGAGAGCATGCACGCGTGCCTCAAAGGTCTGATCGGGACGTTCTATAATTGCTTCAATATAATGCGATCTGTAAGCAAATGGATGACAGATTGAGTCGAGTTGTCGGCTGTCATTGGCTATATCTGACGAAAAGAAGTGAGCAACTTCCAGCGGATTTCCTGCATTCAGCGCATGATATATGACTCGCAGGATCGTGGGGATCTTGCCCTGCGCCTCAGCTAGTGTCATCGGCGCAGGAGCGGTTGTGCTCGAAATGGCCAAGGATTCATTAGTATGTTCGCCTGGGTTCCCACTCTGCATTCGCTCCTGCCTTGGCGCTGGTTTTTCTGGAAGCATTGCCTCCAGAGCGCTCAATGTTTGTGGGCCCGCTCCCGCAGTTCGGATAGACTCGATAATGGCAGGGCTCGGGGTAAATGCGATTCCTCGCTCGCGGATCTGGGTGGCCATCGTCGGGTCCGGCACGCCGTGAGATATTAGCTCCTTAACTTGGGCAAGTGTTAGCTTGGCAATAGATGGCTTCTGCGCACAGACATTTGTATATCCCCCAAATACAGCGAGAGCGATTAAGAGCAACAGAGCTGTTATCCGGAAGTACTGAGAGCGATGTATACAATTAAGACGCCGCGGGTTCTTCATGGGAATCGCCTCCTGCTATGGGATCATCGTCGCTTTGTCCAGCATCTGAAGATCAAAACGTCCAATTCACAATTTCGGGTTCGATACGAAATTATTTTGCGCAGCATGCAAGCAAAGGGCGCTGAGCACACGGAGGTTAGGAGATTTCCAAATCTCCTACCGTGAGGCTGACAGCATCCCCTTGATAAAAGTCCATAATGTTAAGCCACAGATGGCCGAATCGTTCTGCGGAACTCGCGGCCGACGCTGTAATTTGATCTATCACTCGCCCGCCCCTGTCCGAGTAATTGTTCTCTGTAGTGGCGCACGACAGGGTATCCGCCTGAACAGAAATTGTAGTGTAGTACCAAGTATTGTCTTGGATGAGGTAACTGTTTTCCCATGAGTGATCCGTAGTGAAGTCATGCGCGGAAAGTGGAAGCGCCTTCAGACTGGCGGGGTCGGTCGGAGGATCGTTAAAGAAAACAAGATTAGGTTGAAAGCCCATATAGCCATGTGCGCCGTCCACTTTCCATCGGAACCGGATCGTGCTACCGGTGAGGGGAATAGATGTCACGGAGAACGCCGCCACTGAGCCACGGTAACCCACGCCGTTGAATTTCAAACCATCCGAGACCTTCGCAAAGAGATTAGGCTGGGGATCGCGCGGCTGCAATTGACCATTGAAGACTCCAAAGAAGCGCCACAGACTAGATCCAAGGGGCAGCGTAGAGGCCGTATCTCCGCTGCTCGGCGATGCGTCATTTTCTGCAACGGGGGATGAGGTCGTACACGTGCCGCCTTGTACGCCATAGTGAATGGTGCCCGAGGAATCCGCGCAAAGAGATCTTCCGAAGTGACCGGCGGTCGGTTTAGCTAGGATTAAGTAGTTGAAGTTGGCCCCGCCGACGGAAGTTCCCGTGGGGATACTAACCGAGAATTGGTAGTTGTCTTTTGTTCCGCTTGCTAAAGCTGCGTCGATCAGGTTGGCGTGGTTTTCATCGGGTGTACCGCTGGCCGGGCCGAGTTTGTCGAGCGACGCCGTGAACCCCTTCGCCGGATAAGCGGTCGAATAACTTGATTCCGCGTTAATCAGATTGCGCAGAGAGTTAGTGGCGCTAGACTCGTCCCGAATATCTTGGGCCAATGTCTGCAAAGACGCACCATTATACCAGCCAGCGAGTACCTTGCCAGAAGTGGATACGGGAACAAGTTGTCCGTTGATCATTCCATAGAACACCTTGCCGAGAACTGCACCATAGCCTGTTATGGCCTTTGAGGGTTGCACTACCCATTTGCCGTCCCTGGTGAGCAGACCTGTTCCGTTATTAGAATCCGCTATTTGCAGGTCGCCACCGTTCGGGGCTATGCTGAATTGGCCAGGATTTACAACATATTTCCCTTTCTTGTTGATTGTGCCCTCTTGCCCTGAAACAGAGACGACGGCAAGACCATCGAAGAACGTAGTCTCCCAGTCAAATTGAGGATTGATGACGATCTTTCCTGCTGAATTGATGTACCCCCCCTTGTTGTTGATGCTCACAGGAGCCAGCCCGTCGACAAATGCGCCTACAGTATCAAATTGAGGGGGGATGATAAAGGTGCCGCTTCGATTGATGAAGCCGCATTTGCCGTCCGCACAGACCGCTGCGAATCCGCCTGAAAAGCCGTTGATGTCAGCTTGCTGAAAGTGAGGCTTCACTGCATAATTGCCCGACTTATCGATGAATCCCCAGCCGGCTTCCGTTTGCACAGGCGCTAACCCATCGTGGAAGTCTCCCGCATTTTCAAATTGCGGATTGATCGCATAGTGGCCCATCTTATCAATGTAGCCAACCAGTTTTCCTAGACTGACCCGTGCAAGTCCATCGAAAAAAGGAGCCGCAGCATCGAACTGGTTGGAAATCACAAGGTGTCCGCCGGTGTCGATATAGCCCCATTTTCCGTCCCTTTGAACTCCGCAAAGCCCCTCGTTGAAGACAACCGATTGTTTTAGAACATCCCCCCATGCGACACTATCCCATTCCGGTTGGATAACAACTTTTCCATTCGCGTCAACGAATCCATACTTTCCAGTCTTTCCATCCGCACTGAGAACAAAGGGATATATCCCCGGATCTTTGGCCTTGTAGGCCGGTGCGGGCCGATGGAACCACCACCAAGCTACACCCCCCAGAACTGCCAGCAGGGCAGCCAGCGCATAGACAAGTTTCCTGCGCGGCGAAGCCGACCGCTCCAGCACCTTTGTCTGAGCAGGGATCCCTGGAGCATTTGACGTTGGTGTTGGCTCTATACCTCCACCAGAACCCGCATGCAACCGCCCGCCGCACTTTCCGCAGAATTTACGCCCCTCTGCAACCTCTGCACCACATTCTGGACAAAACATCGGATTCCTCGCTCTCCTTGCAGGCTTATCGCGCTGCCTTCCCCACGGCTCCTATAGTGATCAGACCGCCTGCCGCTATCGCGCAGTATCCGAGCCCCAGCAGCCACAGGCCCAACCCCGCTATCGATTGAAGCAGAGGCACAAAAAGCAAGTCGGCGATTACTACAGGGCCGTATAGGGATCCGATCATCACCTGAAAACCTCCCATCAACAGCTTCTGTGGCGCCGTTGCCGTTCGGGAAAAGTAGAAAAGCACACCCGCCGCAACCGGCGCCATGAGTATGAGATAGACGGCTCCTATAAGCTTGGCCATATCAACGCCAGAAAGGCTGACATGATTGAGTCCAGTAGCGCCTAGCTGACCGAGCAAGCCTGACAATGCGCCGAGGTCAGGCGTAGAAATCCAAGGCAGAAAAAAGCCGAGCACGGCAGCAACCACGCCCGCGCCGACGAATTTCTCGCCCATAGTTAGAGAGCCGAGGATAGACTTCCCCATTTGCGCTACCTGAGCGGCAGAAGGCGGCGCAGGATATCCGGCACCCGCTGCAGGCACAGGATATCCGCCAGCGGGTGCTTTCATCCGCATGTCTGTCCCGCAATACTCGCAAAACAGAACTCCATCGAAGTTCGGTTTTCCACAGGAAGTACAGATCATTGAAAGTCTCCCTTCAAACAATTGAAGAACATCTTCTGTTGAGCTTCGCTACGGTTCATCCAAGCCTCCGCTTCTCTTCTTTGGGAATCTGCTCCAACGCAACTGGTGAATATTTACCTGCCGGTTAACTGCGCCCGTTGGGGTACTGCATATCTCGCGCACCAGCGCACAGCTATGGCTGGTAGCGCCAGAGGTCGTTTAGGTAGCCTTGTAGGGAGAACGGAATCTCAGTCGAATCGTTTCCCACGCCACCGAACAGCCATAGATTTCCTTGAGCATCGATCCAACTGACCGAGCCAAAGCGCGATCCAGGAACGTTGCCCGCAGCTGGTACCCCCATTGTGCCGTAGACTCCGGCTGCGTTTGCCGTGTTGCTTCCGCTCACCCATGTCCACATTTTGCTAGAGGGATTAAACTCCCATAGGTCATTGAATTCTCCTCCACCGAAGAGCCATAAATTGCCGTTCGCATCGATCCAACTGACCGAGCCAGAGCGTGCTCCAGGAACGTTGCCCGCAGCTGGTACCCCCATTGTGCCGTAGACTCCGGCTGCGTTTGCCGTGTTGCTTCCGCTCACCCATGTCCACATTTTGCTAGAGGGATTAAACTCCCATAGGTCATTGAGAGGTCCTCCAGTTCCATCGCTTACAGTTCCATCGCCGCCAAAAAGCCAGAGGTTGCCACTGCTGTCGATCCAACGGGCAGAAGAGACTCTGAACCCGGGGGTATTGGTACCAGCGGGAACGCCTTGCGTGCCGTAAACGCTATTTGCGCCAGATGTTTTAGTTCCGCTCACCCATGTCCACATCTTGGTTGTCGGATTGAACTCCCATAAATCGCCGTAGCCATTGCTGTAGGCACCGTATCCAAATGACCACCCGCCATAGAGCCAGAGATTCCCGTTGCCGTCAATCCAACTTTCAGCACTACTCCTACCGCCTGGGACGTTGGAGGCTGCGGCGGTACCTTGTGTTCCGTAGACGCCCGATTGATAGCCGATGTTGCCGCCGCTCACCCACGTCCACATCTTGATTGTGGGATTGAACTCCCACAGATCATTAAGGTTGTACATCGTCCCTTGCGAATCCAAACCATAGCCACCGAAGAGCCAGAGGTTTCCACTTGTATCAATCCAACTGTTGGCCCAAAATCGGCTTCCGGGAACATTAGTGGAGGAGGGGACGCCTTGCGTTCCATAGTTGCCATTGTGGCCCTCTTCCACAGTGCTGCTCCCACTCTCTGACCTTGCCCTCAGAACGCGTTCCTCTTAGCGAGTTGGTTTAACGAGAATAACTCATCTCGTTGTAGTCGTCGTGTCGGCGGGA
>JAJZCA010000096.1 GCA_021798735.1 Acidobacteriota bacterium
CGAACGCCAGCAAGCACAAGGCGATGAGCTATAAGCGCATGAACGAGACCGAGGCGCGGCTGAAGCAGGAGATCGATGCGCTGCTGGCGGCCGCGGAAAAGACCGATGCCGAAGAGGATGCGCAGTACGGCAAGGATCGGCATGGCGACGAACTGGCTGCCGAGTTCGAGCGGCGGGAGAGCCGGTTGCAGAAGATCGGCGAGGTCAAAGCGGCATTGGAACAGGAAGCCAAAGAAAAGGCCGCGCAGCAACGCGCCGAGGCCGAGCAGAAGCTGGCCGAACGCGCAGAACAAGAGCGGCGCACGGGCAAGAAGAAGAGTGGCCGCAAGCCGGTAGCGCCCGATCCCGAGCAGGCCAAGCCAGACGACACGGGGCAGCGCAACTTCACCGATCCGGAGAGCCGCATCCCGCCGGACGGCGCCAACAAGGGCAGCTTCGTGCAGGGCTACAACGCGCAGATCGCGGTCGATTCCGCGTCGCAGGTAATCGTGGCCGCCGAGGTCACGCAGGAGACGAACGACAAAAAACAATTGCTGCCGATGATCGCGCCGATTGCGACGAATCTGGAACAGAAGCCGGAGAAGGTCAGCGCCGACGCGGGCTACTTCAGCGCGGCGAATGTAACCGATGAGTGAGTAAAGGACGCCGACCTGTACGTGGCGACGGGCCGCGACAAACATGGCGGCGCGGTGGAGACGAGCAGCAATCCGCCGCCTGCGGACGCGTCGCCGAAGGAGGCGATGCGCCACAAGTTGCGAACCGAGGCTGGACCCGCCGTATACAAGATGCGCAAGGCGATCGTCGAGCCGGTCTTCGGACAGATCGAGGAACAGCGCGGTTTTCGCCGCTTCAGCTTGCGTGGCAAACAGAATGTCAGCCGCGAGTGGAAGCTGGTGTGCGCGACGAGCAACCTGCTGAAGCTGTTCCGGGCCGGATGGGTTCTGGAAACGGCATAAAACGGCGGGAAAAGGGGCCCGTTGAACCAAAACGGCACAGAAAGCTTGCTATAAGCTACCAACGGGATTACCGCCTGCGCCCCCCAGATCGAACACCTGCCCTGCCAATCGCTGAATCGGCCCTGGCGAAACGCTATGCCCGACAGACTCCTAGAAGGGCCGGGGAATGCGTGTGCACGACTTGTCACACGCGGTATGTTCATCCTCCAAAACAACGAAGTCATCTTATCCACTGATCCGTAGGTAAATAAGGGCAGAAATTGCCCAGGTTGCCGATGTCCGCCTAGGGTGCGGGGAAGACGGAAACGGAGCGCGAGATTGGAGCATTTTTTTGCACCAGCGAGGTAAGGCACGCGGTTACGATGAAAGCGTTACCCAGCCAAGAAAGCCTTCTCCCACCGAATCTCCGCTGCTGTTTGAACTGGACGATGAGCCACTGCAAGAAACATTGACCGCATGGGGTGGCGTGCCGCTGGCGGTGCAGGCGTTTCGCTCTCTGGGCGTGCCTGCCAGCGTGCGGCAACACGTCCATATCAAGCAGCGGGAGCGCGGCTACGACGAGGCCACGATGGTGGAAAGCTTCGTGGTGCTCAACGCGGTGGGCGGCGAGCGGGTGGACGACTTTGCCCACTTGGGCGGATGCCGGAGCAGATCGCGTTTATTCCGGAAGAGGATGAGGACTGGCCGATCATGCGCCGGGAGTGGTTCTCATCGTGGTGCTGCCCATTCCGCAGATCAGCTTTGCGGCTAAGAGTAGTCCCCGGGGGTCAAAACGCACGCCAGGAAACTCCTCCTTCCAAACCTTATCGACGGATCAGTCTCAACTGTCGGAGGTGACTGCTAGACTAAACTTCTCTATTATCTACAGATCAGCGACCACGATGGCTGACGAGGATCTGTTTGATGTCCAATGTCGTGGTCATTGGCGCGGGCGTGATGGGATTGGCATCTGCATACCAGGCTCTTTTGGAAGGATATGAAGTGGACATCCTGGAAGCCTCTGCTGAGCCTGGCGGTATGGCCGGACACTTTGACTTCGGCGGGATTTCGATTGAACGCTTCTATCATTTTGTGTGCCGGACAGACCGTCCAACATTTCAACTCATGTCCGACCTCGGTATTGCAGACAAATTGCGTTGGGTGCCCACAACGATGGGCTTCTTCACTCAGGGTGAACTACGCCACTGGGGCGATCCGATTTCTCTGCTGAGTCTTCCCGGAGTCAGCTTGATCAGCAAGCTGCGATACGGCTTTTTTATCCTTGCATGCACGTGTCGCGATCATTGGCATGCATTGGAGAATCAGTCGGCTAGAGAATGGATCACTCGCTACTGTGGAAAAGACATTTACGATCAGTTCTGGCATCCGTTGCTGGATTTCAAGTACTACGAATACGCGAACAACATCTCCGCTGCCTGGATATGGACTCGAATTCGCAGGATTGGACGGTCGCGAAAAAACATCCTGCAAGAGGAACTCGGCTACATCGATGGAGGTTCCAAAACCTTGGTGGACGCACTGCTGCATGCCATTGATCAGCGTGGTGGGCGATTGCATCTGGATGCACCTGTAAGGCGGGTCGTGACCGAAAACGGTCGAGTGACCGGTGTCGCCACGGCTGCAAGACACTTCCCCGCAAATGCCGTTATATCTACCGTTCCGATCCCGCTGGTCCCCGGAATGGTACCGGACCTGCCACCTGAATGGAAGGCGCGTTACCAAGCCATTCACAGCATCGGGGTGATTTGCGTCATTTTGAAACTGAAACGGTCGATAAGCCCACACTTCTGGATCAACATTTCGGAGGATGGCATGGAAATACCCGGTATCATCGAGTTTTCAAACCTAAGGAACGTTGGAGACAACGCAATTGTGTATGTTCCCTATTACATGCCGGTCACGAACGCGAAATTTTCCTGGCCAGATGAAAGATTGCGGGAGGAAGCCTTTTCGTGTTTGCAGCGGATCAATCCAACACTCAAGCAAGATGACATTCTTGACGTAAAGGTAGCGCGTCTTCGACATGGCCAGCCGGTTTGCGAACCGGGATTTGCGGCGAAGATTCCTCCAATACAAACGACAATCCGTGGGCTGCAGATTGCGGATACCTGCTACTACTACCCCGAGGACCGCGGCATTGCCGAGAGTGTGCGCATGGGTCGCAATATGGCTCTATCCGTGAGGAACTTTAACGCATGATTGCGGATACATCCATGCAGAGAGAGCACATATCCATCGAGGAAACAGCAGCGGTCGTCCCGACTGCATCGGGCGAGACTTCTCAATCGCAGAGGAATGCACTGTTGTGCGTTTTGATTGTTACGGCCTGTGCAGTCCTCACGTATCCCGTCGCAAACATGCCCTATAGCGATGAGTTTTCTTACGACAAAACCGCCCTGGAATTTGCGCGCACAGGACACATCCTCTACAACGGCTGGGCGACCGCCATGCTGGGATGGTTAATTCCGTGGGGCGCTTTGTTCATCAAGATCTTCGGCTTTTCATTCACTGGCATACGTTTGTCGATGCTGCCGATTGATGCGGCGACCGTGTACTTGTTGCACCAGATTCTGCGGCGCTTCGGCATCAATTCCGGCAATGCGATTTTCGGAACCCTCGCGTTCGCACTTTCGCCGATTTTCATGCCCTCGGCTGTTAGCTTCATGACCGACGTGCCCGGCATGTTCATCATCTTTGTCTGTCTGTACATGTGCCAGGAGGCAGTCATAACTTCGAGCGACAAAGCTGCTGTGATTTGGCTGACCTGTGCGACGGCGCTCAATGTGGTCGGAGGAACGGCGCGGCAGATTGCTTGGCTGGGAGCGCTGATCATGGTTCCATCGACGGCGTGGCTGCTGAGAAGGCGCCGCGGCATGAAGGTGACTGGGCTAGCACTGTGGTTGTCCAGTTTCATCGGTGTACTGATGTTTCTGCATTGGTTCAACAGCCAGCCATACTCTGTGCCAGAACATATTATTTGGGCACGGATCACCTGGATGACTTTCCCCCATCTGGCCGCACAACTAGTCAAGATGGTTCTCTGCCTGCTCCTCATTATCCTTCCTCTCTCCGTAGCATGGCTACCTTCGGCGCGCGACTTAGGTCGAAGCACCTGGCTGCGAATTGGCAGCGTCATCCTCTTGCTCGTTGGGTTCGAACTTCTCGCCAATGCACTGGGAAGAATGGATGGCTGGTTGATGCCTTGGCTAATGTATCTTTTGACAGAGCAATCCAGCCTCGTACCGGGCATGTTCGGCACACCTGTCACAATAAGTGTGTGGATACGGTTCGCTTTTTCTCTCGCCGTGATTGCACCCGCCCTTATCATGTTGGAACAGGAAATCGGCCGAAAGCGAAATCAATCGAGTCGCCCAGCCAGCCCCGGATCATCATGGAACGAAACTATATGGATTCTCGGTCCATTTTCGCTGAGTTATGTTCTCTTATTGATGCCCCGGGGAGCTTTCGATCTAATCCAGGACAGGTATCTCGTGGGTCTGGTTCCCACCATCATTGTCATCCTACTCAAGCTGTACCAGGAGCGGATCGGCCCGAAGCTACCGGCTGTCAGCGTGGTGATGCTTTTTCTATTCGCCGTGTATTCAATTGCGGGTACCCATGATTTTTATGCAGAATCTCGGGCTCAGGTGCGCGCCATCCAGATAGTTGAAGGTTCAGGAGTGCCCAGAAAGTCAATTCAAGCAGGTTTCCCGTCGGACGGGTGGATCCAGATTGAAAACGGGGGCCACATCAATGAGCCACGGATCATAGTCCCTGCCGGAGCTTACAACTCTGCACATTCTACTGCGATCCCTCAGGAATGTAGGGACGGATTTACAAACCTTGCGCCAGCGATCGATCCCAAATTTTTCATCCTGTTCCCATGGTTCAAGAATCCTTCGTTCCCTCCTCCTTCGTGGTGTTTTGTCCGGGCCAACTATCCCCCGATTCATTACACGACCTGGTTGCCGCCGTTCCATGAAACGATGTACGTGAAGAAACTGGCAAACAGCCTCGCTCATCCAAAGTAGCTGTAGCGCCAACCTGGGTAGCATTGCATCCAACCGCCGGTCACGATACCATCCGCTTGCATGGACTTGAATCGCCCATCCGATCGCATCGTCTCCGCCGAGCCCGTTGAGGACGACCTTGCGCTCGACCTGAAGCTGCGTCCACAGCGGCTGAATGAGTTTATCGGCCAGCGCAAGGCAAAGGAGCAACTGGCAATTGCGCTGGAGGCGGCGCGCAATCGCGGCGAGGCGCTGGATCACGTTCTTCTGTCCGGACCTCCGGGCCTCGGAAAAACAACGCTGGCCAATATCATTGCTAATGAGCTGGGTGTCGGTTTCCAGCAAACCTCCGGGCCCGCGATCCAGATTCAAGGCGACCTGACTGCAATCCTGACGAACCTGAAGAAGCACCAGGTGCTGTTCCTGGATGAGATTCATCGCCTGCAGCCGGCCTTGCAGGAAAAGCTGTACACCGCGCTGGAAGATTACAAGCTGGACATCATCATCGGCCAGGGGCCGGCCGCGCGTACCCATGTGATGGATTTGCACCCATTTACCTTTATCTCCGCGACCACTCGTCCCGGACTGTTGGCGTCTCCTTTGCTGGCTCGGTTTGGAATTCTGCTGCGGCTGGATTTCTATACCGACGAAGAACTGCACATCATCGTGCATCGCTCGGCGGAAGTGCTCAACGTTCCGATTGACGACGATGGCGCGGCGGAGATTGCCATGCGATGCCGCGGCACACCGCGCATCGCCAACCGCTTGCTGCGCCGCGTCCGCGATTACGCCCAGGTTCGCGCCAGCGGGCACATCGATCGAGAGACAGCCATGGCAGCGCTGAGCCTGCTGGAAGTCGACGCGCATGGTTTCGATGAGATGGATCGTCGCCTGCTGCGCACCATCATCGACAAATACGATGGCGGGCCGGTCGGCCTGAATACATTGGCGGCAGCATTAGCGGAAGAAGAGGACGCGCTGGAAGAGGTGTATGAACCATTCCTGATCCAGATTGGTTTTCTTGATCGCACACCGCGCGGACGAGTCGCTACACGACGGGCGTACCAGCATTTTGGCCTGGAACCGCCGCGCAAACAGAATCTTCTATTCTGAAGACAGCTGCAGCTCGCGTTTATGCGTTGCGAGCGTCCTTATCTACAGCGCGAACCTCGGCATCAAAATTTCCGCAGGCAATCCAGCGCGCTCGCACAGTCCCCTACAATGGATATAGGGTCAATGCAATCGAAACTGAAAGACAATTGAATCAGTTGATGTGCCGAAATCTATTCAGGCATCTGATTTTGCCGCTGCTGGTGATCCTTCTGTGCTGCTGCACTCGCACGTTTGCCTCCGACAGCGCAGATAAAGAGGTTACGTCGTCTTCGCTGCCGTCGGCGCCTGAACCATCCCTGCATGCTGCGACCCAACATTCTGTCCGCCATGCCGCCCACGTCACCGTTCCCATGCTGGATGCAGAGCCCAAGCTGAGCGACTTTCTGGTTTCCCCGCTCGCATCCCGGGCGGCGCGGCAGATGTTGCGGATCAACCATTTCGTGCAGCGCTATCCCGACGACGGCAAGCCCTCGACCGAGCCCACGACGGCCTATCTGGGATACACGCACAAATACCTTTATGCCGCTTTCGTCTGTCACGACAAAACGCCGAAACTCATCCGCGCGCACATGCTCGCCCGAGATTCCCTGGGCGACGACGATAACGTTGAAATATTTCTTGACACATTCCACGATCAGCGCCGTGCATTCATCTTCAAAACCAATGCGCTGGGCATTCAAGCCGATGCCCTTTACAGCGAGCAGACCGGTGCCGACTATTCCTTCGATACCGTCTGGGACACGTGGGGCAAACGCACCCCATCTGGATATGTCGTGCTGATGCGAATTCCATTTGCCAGCTTGTATTTTGCCAGGGCTGCCGCTGGCCAGATGCGGACCTGGGGCATCATCCTGCAACGCAACATATCGCATGACAATGAATCTGTGTTCTGGCCTAAGAACACGCATAACGTAGCTGGACGACTGACTCAGGACATCGAGGCCGACGGCTTTATGAATATAGCGCACGGTCAAAACTGGCAGTTCGAACCGTACGTGCTGGGCCGCAACCTGCGCCAGTTGAATACCGTCAATCCGGTTAACCCCTATTTCCAACACAAACATCTGCAAGCCTATGCCGGGCTGGACGCAAAGTTTATTCTGCACAACAGCCTGGTACTGGACACAACTCTCAATCCGGACTTCAGCCAGGTTGGCATCGACAATCCGGCCACACCCAACCAGCGTTTTCCGCCATACTTTCCAGAGGTGCGGCCGTTCTTCATTGAGAACAGCAGTTACTTCATGACCCCTATCAGCTTGTATTACACCGACAATATCGTGTTGCCTCAGTTTGGGGCGCGACTTACGGGAAAGCTGGGCCCATGGGCGTTGGGCATCCTGGGCGTGGACGATCGCAATCCGGGCCAGGCGGTTCCTCCAGGAAATCCTGAGTTCGGGACCCGCGCCCACGTTTCTATCGGACGAGTCAACCGCGACGTTGGCGCCTTGTCGAACGTCGGCCTAATGTATGCCGATCGGGAGTTTTTAGGCTCCTACAATCGCGCCGGTGGCCTCGATTATCGGGTCCGCTTGAAAAACCGCTGGACGTTGACCGGCCAGGCCATTACTTCGGAAACAAAAAATATAAGCAACAGCACGTCTGGGGAACAGGCCTGCGAAGTGCTTACCTTGACTTGCAGCGGACAAGTGTATTCGCAACAACTCAATTACTCCGACCTGCATACAAACTGGTGGGTTGCCTACAACGATACAGCGGCTGGATATGTGACCGACACGGGCTTTTTCCGTCGGCCGGATGTTCGCGAGCCAAACGGCTATTACGCCTATACCTTTCGGCCAAAGCATGGATGGGTGCTGTCGGATGGTCCCAGCATTTACAGCGAACGCATCTGGGACCATACTGGGTTGCCGCTCGATTTTTATGTCAATCCGGCATACAGCGCGACCTTCAAATACCGAACGTCCATTTCCGCCAACATTGACCTTGGCCAGGACCGGCTACGCCCCGTAGACTACACCATCCTAACTCATAACGTGGAGTACCACAGCCATACCAGCGGCGTAAATTTTTACAGCTCACCGTTGCCTTACATTGCTGTCGGCGGCGGGGTCTACACAGGCAGAGTTATCAACTATTCCCCGCCAAGCAATAGCGGCCCCGATCCGGTCAACGTGACTTCTCCCAACCTGAACCTGGAAGTGAAGCCGATCGGGTCGATCGACCTGAACAACAGCTACGTCTATACGCACTTCACCAACCCGTCGAACAACGCTGTCGTCTACGACAACCACGAACTTATTTCGCGCTGGAACTATCAGATGACAAAATCGATTTCATTCAATTTGATCGGACAATATATTTCGACGCTGCCCAACCCGCAATACACCAGCGCGGCAAATTCGAAGGACCTGTTCGCCGATGCGCTGTTCACCTATCTGCCGCATCCGGGTACAGCCATCTACTTTGGATATATCGGGAATTTCGCCAATATAAATCGTGCCCTTTGTACTCGCGATGCAAACGGCCTTTGCAACACGAGCGATCCTATCCTGCCGCCCACATACTCCTCGCTGATGAATGACAGCAAAACAATCTATCTAAAGATGACCTACCTGTTGCGCTTCTAGTTTCTTATTCCGCCGGCGCAACAATAAATTGCTCAATCTTTCCGTCTGGCATCTGGTAGGTCGTCAATACCACATGCGTGGTGGCAAACACCACGTCGTAGGCGCGGAAGGTCATGCCGCCGCGGGACTCGTTTGTCGTCTGGCGAAATTCAATCGGCGCGCCGAGGGGTTTCAGGCTGGATTCAAAGTCGCCCAGGGCCTGCGCATCGAAATACGCATTGCAGTTCACCGTGAACAGCGAGCGATCGATTTTGCCCTGCTGCAACCCGATGAAAATCTGACGCGCCTGATCCAGGCTTCGCTTGGATTCGTTCGGCGGCAGGCCAACCAACATGGCGGCAATTTTGCCGGCAATCACTCCCGCGGCACCCACGGCTTCCTGATTCGTGAACACCGCAATGGCCACTTTATCCTGCGGCAGCACCATGTTTTCGCTGGTAAAGCCCGACACTTCTCCGCTATGCGAGATCACCATGTGACCATCGCGCGTCGATATCTCCACCCCAAGTCCGTAATGCGTATCTTGGCCATCCTTCAACTTCACTCCGCGAAACATCTCCCGATAGGAGGCGGGCTGTAACAGCGATTCGTTCATCATCGCAATGTCCCACAGCAGCAGATCGCGCACCGGCATCGCCAACTCGCCCGCGGCAAACATCCACCCTGGGCCATCTTGCGGAGCAGGCCGCAGTGGGCCCAGCGCGTAGCGAATATAGCCATGCGCGTCCGTCTGCTCCAGATGATGCATGTCGGAGTTCATGACATCCGTCATGTGAAGCGGAGAAAAAATATTCTGCTGCAAGAATTTCATCACCGGCATTCCGCTGACGATCTCCACGATTTTGCCGGCGATAACAAAGTTGGTATTGCTGTATTGCCATTGCGTTCCCGGATCGAAATCGAGCGGCTTCCTGCCCCAGTTGTCCAGAATGGCATCGGCCGTGGTGGGATTCTTCATCCGCAGCATGGAGTAGTCTTCGGCGTAATAATCCTGATACCCGGACGTGTGGGAGAGAATTTCCCGTAGCGTTACGTCCTTGGCGCGCGTCAACTGTGGCAGCCAGGTGGAGATGGGATCGTCGAGTTTCAGCTTGCCCTGTTGCTGCAGCATCAGGATGGCCGTCGCCGTAAATTGTTTGCTGATCGAGCCAACGCTGTAGCGCATTTCCGGCGTCGCCTGCACCGGCGGATCCAGTTGGGCCTTCCCGTAGGCCTTCACATAGGCGATCTTTCCATTCGTCACGATTCCAACGGAAGCGCTCGGCACTCCCGTCGACGCCAGCACCTGCTGGGCAATCGCGTCCACCTTGGCTTGCTGGCCAGCGGGCAGCGAGTTCTGAGCAAGCGTACGAAGGGGCGCACTCGCCCACACAAGCAGCAATCCGGCAATCGCAACACACCGGGCCTTGCGATAAAGAGACATTGCAACAGTCATTTGGCTCCTTTCAAACACCAGCAAGTTCCAATCATACGAGGAAGCTGAGCCGTGGCCCATCCGCAACGTACGTATCACCACAATCCTAGTAAACTAAACCATAGGATACGTAGCCAACAATATGACAGAAAGTTCAACCGCTTCGATGAATCTTCCTCTTGCCTCTGCAATTGAATCTGCGGCGAAAACCGCGGGCCTGGTCGTTTTGTCCACACGCGCGGGTGCGGATTTCCACGGAGCGCCGACAACTTGCTTCATCTTTGGATTGAGAGCAGACACTGCTGGCGATCGCACGCTTCAGTTGGAGTTGAGCAACACCTTCGACGTGACGCAGACTGCGCTGTTGCCGGAATTGACCAGCTACCTGCGCGAATCCGCACTGCGCCTTCGCAATCCGCGGCCAGATTGTTATGTCACGCTGGCTGGACTGCCGATTCGATTCGCCGATTTCCGCTGGCCGTTTCATCGCTCCACTTCCGGTTCCGATACGTACGTCGTTCATGGCGTTGCGTACCTGGAAGATGGGACTGCGAGCCCACTGCATGCCAAGATCGCTGCCAGCATGACGGTCACGTTCGCCGACATCGTCGCTGCACCCGAACAGCCTTACGCGGAAACATTTATCTACAACGCCGTTCGTAAGACGCTGGACCAGGGACAGATGGAACTGATCAAGAGCGGCAATCGCCAACCGGTTCCTGTCACCACGCGCTACTACAGCCGTTGGCAAAAAAAGTTTGTCTTTAGCGACACCGACGATGAGGCGCGGACTGATTTTCTGGCGTTGAAACTTTACTGGCTCTCCGGCGTACTGGGAGCCAGTCAGCCGGTGTGGATCGCCGATCCCAGGGACGCGCAGTATCTGAACACCACTGCGGATCAACTGCAACACGCGGCAACGCTATTGGCCGGCGAAGGGTTTATCAAATTAGGAGCGAACCCGCAGTTTGCCGCAGCCACCCCGTTGCTATTGCAGCGCGCCGAGCATTACCACACGGTTCTGGCGGATGCGCTTGCGATCACCAAGCCCGCCTTCAATGAAGAAATGCGTCACGGACATACCAATATGTAAGTGGTCTGTTTCGCTGTTATCGGGCATCGACCACGCAACGGAATCCAACCCCGCCGGAACGATCGTAGCTGGGGGCCATCAGCAGCAGTTTTCCATGCTCGTCGTTGCGATAGGCCTGCGGAAAATACCAGATCGAGCCCTGCGGCTGATAATGACTTCCGCCGCGCAGGATCCCCGCGCGGGTGTGGTCATCCGTAAATTCATCCGTCCACTGCCACACATTGCCGACCATATCCGTCACGCCAAACGGACTGGCGCCTGCCGGATGTGCATCCACATCGGCGGCACTCGCCATCATTCGGCCTGTATCCGGCACCGGCACGGCCTGCGGATTCCAATCGTTTCCCCAGGGATAGGTACGCCCATCGGTTCCCTGGGCTGCATACTGCCATTCCCACTCATGCGGCAGGCGTTTGCCGGCCCATTTCGCGTATGCTCGAGCATCTTCCAATGAAACCCACGTCACTGGCTTGTTGCCCGATCCGTTGGGATAGGTTCCGTTTTTCCAATCGCGCAAGAAATCCAGTTTGTCGTTCGGCTGGTAGTGGGAGGCGTCGAGGAATTTCTTGAACTCCGCATTCGTCACCGGATATTTGTCGATGTAGAACGAATCGATGTGCATCTTGTGCTCGTGAAAACGCCGCGGCATATCCTCCCACGGATATTGCACATCGACGCCAATATCGTTGCCGCCTTCGATCTCAATGCCGCGAA
>JAJZCA010000097.1 GCA_021798735.1 Acidobacteriota bacterium
CCATCCGACGCTCGTTTTTCGCCGCCGTTTCCGCCGCGTCAAAAGGCTGCGCACCTTCATCTCCGTGTAGTCGCGCACTTCGCTGAAGGCGCGGCTGGCCGAGACCGTCGGGGTGTCGAAGTCCAGTGTGAGCCGACAGGCGATCGAAGCCTCAGAGGCGGAGTTGGAAGCCATGCTCAGCCGCCGCTTCGACGAGTTGAAGATTCTCATCGTATACATCGATGGCGTAGTCTTCGGCGAGCATACGATGATCGGCGCGGTGGGCGTGGACGTAAAAGGCCACAAGCATGTGCTGGGCATCCGCGAGGGAGCCACGGAGAACGCCACCGTGGTTGCCGAGATGTTGCAAGATAGTGCGGCGCGAGGCCTTAATGCGAAGCAGAAGCGGCTGTTCATCATCGATGGCTCGAAGGCTCTCAGGGCCGCGATTAACGCGGTCTTTGGCGCCGACCAGCCGGTGCAGCGCTGCCGAGCGCACAAGCTGCGCAACGTGCTCGACCACCTTCCCGAGGAGCAGAAGGAGCAGGTGAAGAGCCTGATGCGGGCAGCCTGGAAGATGGAGGCCAAGGCGGGCATGGCGCGCATCCGCAAGCTGGCCGAGTGGCTGGAGCGGGAGTATCCTTCGGCTGCGGCCAGCCTGATCGAGGGGCTGGAGGAATGCTTCACCCTCAACCGGCTGGGCGTTCCGCCTTCGCTGCAACGGTGCCTGGCGACGACCAACATCATCGAAAGCCCGCATGCTGGAGTGCGCATCCGCACCCGTCGGGTCACCCATTGGCAGAATGGCACTATGGCCAGACGCTGGATGGCTTCGGCCTTTCTGAGGACGGAGAAGAACTTCCGCAGGATCATGGGCTATCGCGAACTCTGGAGTCTGGAGGCGATTCCGAGCGAATCGCAGGCCGCCACTCGACAGGCCGTGGCGTAGTAACATCAACCCAACCGCCGTTCAACTTTCAACTACGCGCGGGACATCCTCCAACCCGTTGCCGCTCCCCTACACTTTTAACTGCCGTTTTTAGGTTTATGAAATGGGTTCTAGTGTCCTGTAACTGAAGTTCGTTGACAAAATCTGGCTACGCTGGCCAGGATTTGATCGGCGGTTTTGGTCCAGACAAAAGGCTTGGCAGTTTCGTTGTAGGCGTCCAGATAATGCCGAATTGCTTTTTCCAGTTCGCGCGTGCTGCGGTGAACGCCCCGCCGGATCTGCTTTTCCGTCAGCGTGGCGAAGAAGCGTTCGACCAGATTGATCCACGATGCTCCGGTGGGCGTGAAGTGCAGGTGATAATGCGGACGTTTCGCCAGCCACTTACGGATGAGGGCGGTTTTATGCGTGCCGTAGTTGTCCAAAATCAGATGCACATCCAACCCGGCGGGGACCGCTTCATCGATCGAGTCCAGGAATTTGCGAAACTCCGCGGAGCGATGCCGGCGATGCAAATCCCCCAGAACCTTTCCTGTCTTGGCATCCAGTGCCGCGAACAGCGAAGTGGTGCCGTGGCGACTGTAATCATGGCTGCGCCGCTCCGCCTGCCCAGGGCGCATCGGCAACACCGGTTGGCTGCGATCCAGGGCCTGGATTTGCGTCTTTTCATCCACACACAGCACCAGCGCGCGCTCCGGCGGGTCCAGGTACAGACCCGCAATATCCCGCACCTTCTCCACGAATTGCGGATCGGTCGACAACTTGAAGGTCTCGCTGCGGTGCGGTTCCAGTCCGAAGGCCTTCCAAATGCGTTGAATCGTCATGTGGCTGAGTCCGCTGGCTGCGGCCATGGAGCGCGTCGACCAATGCGTGGCATCGCGCGGAGTCGATTCCAGCGTGCGCACGACCACGGATTCGACCTGTCCGTCCTCGACCTTGCGGGGTGTTCCGCAGCGCGGTTCATCGAGCAATCCCGCCACTCGGTGGCGCACAAACCGCTCGCGCCATTTGCCCACCATCTGCTTGCTGACCCGCCGCCGGCGTGCCACCACCGTATTATTCAGTCCGCCCGCGCAGTCCAGCACGATCCCGGCCCGCAATGCCAGCGCCTGTGCCGAAGTGCGCCGCCGCATCCATCCCTCCAGTGTGGCACGCTCTTCCGCACTCACCACCAACTCCGCTTTGGGCCGCCCAGTGCGCATCGAAGATATCCTCCAAATCTTAGACGCGCAGGCTCCCTAATTTATTTATTAAATTTCAGTTACAGGACACTAGTACTGCAGTGTTATAAAATGGTAAGCACAATAGAATCAGTAAGTTGCGCCGAACCGTGAGAGTTAACAGAAATGGAACGCCAAATGCTAAGGACTGCGAAAACAGTGGTGAAAATCACTCTGGCCCAATCTGACTTCAGTTTTGTAACACTGTAGTACTAGAGCCAATCTCCGGTTGCTGTATTGAACCTGAATTCGGATTCAGGTTCGATAGGAGAAAATTGCGTCGATTGATCATGATTAATTCCTTGTTATAGCACTGCGTCGGGATGAACTTGACTCTTGAAAGTTATTCAACGCGCACGGCTGTTTCAAGCTGCATATCTGCCGAAGAACTTCCGATCATCAGTTTGATGGACGACTTTTCTACGTCAAGTCTTCCCAACTTAGGATTCCAATACGCCATATAGGAGGCCTTGAGCGGGATCTGCACGGTCCGCGTCTCTCCGGGTTTCAGGCTGACTCGATGGAATCCTACCAATTGCTCGTGCGGCCGCACGACTTTCGACTTTGGGTACGATACGTAGAGCTGCGGCACCGCATCGCCACTCTTGCTGCCGGTGTTCTGGACATCCACGCTCACCATAAGCGTGCCATCGCTGGCCAAGTGCGTGGAGCTCGTTTTCAGATTGGAGAAGCGGAAGGTCGTATAGCTCAATCCATAGCCGAAGGGGTAGAGCGGCTGACCTTTGAAGTACATATACGTGCGGCCATCGCGGATGTTGTAGTCCATCATCGGTGGTAACTGGTCGAGCGACTTCGGCCAGGTCGTCACCAGATGGCCGCCGGGGTCATAGTTGCCGAACAGCACATCCGCCAGCGCGGTCCCTTCATCCTCCGATGCATGGGCCATGTGAAGGATGGCCGGAACATTGGCCTGGGTCCAGTTGATGGCGAAAGGAAAGCTGGAAACGAGAATCACGACTGTCTTCGGATTGGCGGAATAGACCTGCTTGACCAATTGTTCCTGCTGGCCAAGATCGATGCTCACCCGGTCGCGGCCCTCGCGCCCGTCGCTTGGCACCGAGCAGGGAAGAGTGGAACCGTCGTGGTGTTTGCTCCACTCCTGCGCCATATCGGGTCCGCAGGTCGGATCGTTGCCCACGACCACCACGGCAATATCGGACTCGCGCGCCGCCTTCACGGCTGCCTCCCCAACTTGATTGGCGGCATAGTTCACCATCACTCCCGGACCGGCTGCATTCCGGATTCCCTGGAGCGGCGTGATGGCGTGCGGCGGTATGCCGCCGTACCAATCCCAGTGGACCGAGTTGGCAAGCGGGCCAATGACGGCGATCGATTTCAACGATGTCTTATTCAGCGGCAAAAACGCGTTTGCGTTTTTCAAAAGGACGACCGATTCCAGCGCCATGCGCTTCGACACGTCCATGTCCTTCGCTGTGTTCCAGGGTTCGGGCGAGTCCTTGATCGTGGAGTATGGGACCATCTCTGGAGGATCGAGCAACCCTAGATGAATTGTGATCCTGAATTTTGGCCGTAAGAGCGCGTCGATCTCGGCCTCACTGACCTGGCCTTCCTTTACTGCGGCCTTGGTTTCGTCCTTGTAGTGGTCGAGGAATTGATTGATACCGGCTTTCAGGCAAGCGACCACGGCTTCTTGTTGTGTAGGAAACAGTTTTCTCTGAGTAACCAGGTCCCTTACAGCGCCGCCATCGCTCGATAGCACATCGACGTCCCACTGCTTGACTACGATGCTTTTCAAAATGGGATTGATGGCCATTGGCACGCCGTTCCATGCGTTATAGGAGGCCATGACGGCCCTGGCGCCGCCCTCCACAAATCCCATACGGAAAGGGACTGAGTAATATTCCCAGAAAAGCCTCTGGTCGAAGTTCGATGACGAACGGGTGCGATTGTCCTCGTTGCTGTTGGCCAGAAAGTGTTTGAGCAACGAGGCCGCCTGCCAATACTTCGGATTGTCGCCTTGAAGACCTTTGATAAAGGACACCACCATCGTTCCGTTGAAGAAAGGGTCTTCGCCGTAGACCTCTTCACTTCTGCCCCAACGCGGATCGCGTGCCAGATCTGCCTGCGGCCCCCAAAGCATAAGGACCGGCTCGTTGTACTTCTTCGTTTGGGAGATGAAGCGCGCTTCATGACCTTCTACCGCGCCTGCTTCGCGTACGAGATCGGGGTCCCAGCTCTCTCCCATTCCAGGAGGTTGGGGAAATTGCGTTGTAGTGATCGTCGTTATATTTTTCCGAGCGTTGCTCCGTCGCACCACGCCATGGATCCCCTCCGAGCTCCCATAGCTCGGAATGCCAAGCCGGGGAACTCCAGTATTTGTTCCCAGGCATTCGATCTTCTCATCGAGCGTCATCAGAGAGAGTATGTTGTCGATTCGCTTTTCCCTCGGCAAATTCGGATCCTGAAACGGATATTTTGCCGGCGGAACTGTAGTTTGTGCGCGAGCGGGAATAATAATGCACGCGAACAGAGAGACTGCGATGAAACGAAACATCCTACCCATGAATGGCTCCAAAAAGCAAAGTAAATGCACCTCGACTGCCGTGCATGCTCCAGTCCACACTACCCGAAACCGCACGACAATGATATCTTTTAATCGTGTCACGAAACAAATAATTGTCAGCTTCACGTCCAGCACAGAAAAACGGCGGTTGCATTGAAAAAAACGGAATCTTCCCAAAATGTTGTCCATGCTATCTTTGGACGGTTTGAAAAACAGTGTTGCATGGTCCCTAAATGAAGAAGAACGCCCTCAGGCTGGCCCTGTCGTTCCATTCTAGAAATGCGGTGAACCATGGACCGTCGTAAATTTTTGGCAACTGCGGGAGCGTCTCTTGCAGCCTCTACCCTCAATGGAATTCCGCATGAGAATGCGGAGGCTGCAATCCAGTCCAAGGCAGATCTCTCACCCAAGAGACCGCATCGGCCCAATGTAATCGTCATTATCTGCGACGATCTTGGATACGGCGATCTTGGTTGCTACGGATCCAAGCTCTCCACACCCAATATCGACCGATTGGCGACGAATGGCGTCCGCTTCACCAATCACTGCACGCCCATTTCATTATGTTCTGCTTCGCGTGCCGCTCTTATGACAGGACAATACCCGACGCGTGTAGGTGTCACGGGCGCCTTTGGCCCCTTGAGTGAGGGAGGGATGGTGCTGAATGCGTCGACGGTCGCGAATGTTCTCCAAGATACTGGCTATAAAACAATGGCGATCGGGAAATGGCACCTGGGAGACCTGAAGGAATATATGCCGACCAATCGAGGGTTTCAGGAATTCTATGGCGTCCCGTACAGCGTCGATATGGATCCACTGCCTCTGCTGCACAATACACAAATTCTTGAACCGGAAGCCGACCGGGACCGGCTGACGCAGCAGTACACCAAGCAAGCAGTGGAGTTTATCCGAAAGTCGAAAGATGCGCCTTTCTTTCTATACATGGCGCACTCGTTTCCACACATTCCCTTGCATGCCTCGAAAGAGTTTCGTGGGAAATCCCCACTGGGGCTTTACGGAGATGTAGTCCAGGAGATCGATTGGAGCGTTGGCGAAGTGGTGCGCACGCTGAAGCAAAATAGCATTGAAGAGAATACCCTGGTGTTTTTCACGAGCGACCATGGCCCGTGGTTCCAGGGAAGCACGGGGAATTTGCGTGGGCGGAAGGCAACGACCTATGAAGGGGGTTTGCGGATCCCGATGATTGCCAGCATGCCCGGCACACTCCCCCGAGACCGGACGACGAATGCCCTTGCGTCCCATATGGACATGTTGCCCACGCTGACAGGACTTTGCGGCGGAACGTTGCCCCAGCAGCCACTGGATGGAAGCGACATCTGGACTCTGTTGAGTTGTGAGCAGCAAGCAGTGGAACGAAAGGCTTTGTTGAGTTTTTCTGGGTGGAACATTCAATGCGCGCGATGGAAACAGTGGAAACTGCATATTGCGCGCGAGAACACGCCACCTTGGGTCCCTAAGCCCGAACAAGGCCGGGTGGACTACTATCTACGAAACCCGGAACTTTATAACGTGGTGAAGGACCCGAAAGAAAGCTACGACACTGCATCGGAATACCCGCAGATTGTGGCCACAATCCAAAAGAGCATCGAGGAGCAACTGGTTACCCTTCCTGATGTGGTGAAGCAAGCCTGCAATAAAACAAAACAAAATCTGTCCAACCCATGGATGCCCGCGGACAGTTATCCGGAATTTGAGAACATGGGCGGGAACCGCACAGCCTGGTTAAAAGAAGCCGACAAAGAGCGGGTTTTGCAGCGATTCAAATGACCATGTCCCGCAGATTGCCAATTCACGTCAACGAACGGTTCCCTGTCGGAAGCCGGAACAAGTAGGATTTTTAGGTATGAGTAGCAACGCCTTTCATGTGATGACGAAGCCGGTGGGTCCGATCTGTAACCTGGACTGCACGTACTGCTTTTATTTGGAGAAGGAAAATCTTTATCCAAATGTCTCGAAGTGGGCGATGCGCCCTGAGGTGCTGGAATCTTACGTCCGGCAGTATATCGAGGCACAGTCGAGCGATGTGATCAGCTTTGCCTGGCAGGGTGGCGAACCAACCTTGCTGGGCGTGGACTTCTTTCGCAGGATGGTCGAGCTACAGAAGAAGTATGCGAATGGCAAGCAGATTGAAAATGCCTTCCAGACCAACGGAGTTCTGTTGAATGATGCGTGGGGACAGTTCTTCGCGGAAAACAAATTCCTGGTCGGGTTTTCGATCGATGGGCCGGAACATCTGCATGATGCGTATCGGGTAGATAAAGGCGGTAAGGGAAGCTTCCGGAGAGTCGTGGCCGGGATGGAGACCCTCAAGCGGAATGGCGTGCCGTTCAATACGCTGACGACGGTCCATCGCGCAAACTCTTACCATCCGCTGGAGGTCTACCGCTTCCTGCGCGAACAGGGCAGCGGCTACATGCAATTTATTCCGATCATTGAGAGGAAGACATCGCAAACCACCCGCGATGGGCTGACGCTGGTGCTGCCCACGTTTACCGAAGATGCACAGGTGACGGAATGGTCCGTCGAGCCGGCGCAGTTCGGCAAGTTTCTGTGCGGCATCTTCGACGAATGGGTGCGGCACGATGTAGGCAAGCAGTTTGTGCAGCTCTTCGATGTGTCGCTCGAAATGTGGTTTGGCCGCGAAGCCAGCCTATGTGTATTTCGCCGCAAGTGTGGTTCGGCGTTGGCGCTGGAGCATGGCGGCGACCTGTATTCCTGCGATCACTTTGTTTATCCGGAAAACCGCTTGGGAAATATTATGGAAACCCCCTTGGCGGAGCTGGCGGATTCTCCGCAGCAAAAGAAATTCGGAGAAGACAAGGAAAGCACGCTGCCGAAATATTGCCAGACATGCGACGTTCGATTTGCATGCAATGGAGAATGCCCCAAGCACCGTTTTCTTACCACGCCGGAGGGCGAGGCTGGGTTGAATTATCTGTGCGCCGGATACAAGATGTTTTTTCATCACGTAGATCCGTATATGCGATTCATGGCAGACCAACTACAGCGGGAACAAGCGCCTGCGAACGTGATGCGATGGGTCGCGCAGCAGGATGCGGCGAAGTCTGCGAATGGTAAAGTGGGCCGCAATGCAATGTGTCTTTGCGGCAGTGGGAAAAAATATAAAGCGTGTTGTTTGCATTCAGGAAAGCCGGGATCTTCAACGGGTCAGCCAAACGCGATGTCGTCATAAAGGGACAATCATGATCAATCGACGAAATTTTCTGCTTTCTGTAGGTGCGTCGTTAGCAGCCCCAAGCCTTGGCGCGATAGAGGTTCCAGCCGAGCAGGCTTCTCAGCAGCCAGCACCGTCCAACCCACCGGCAAAGCCCAATTTTGTTGTGATGATTTGCGATGACCTGGGATATGGGGACTTAGGAAGTTACGGGTCGAAACTGCAAACTCCGAACCTAGATGCAATGGCACGCGAGGGCATGCGTTTCACACATTTCAATTCGCCGAATCCCACCTGCTCGGCATCTCGTGCCTGTGTACTCACCGGGCGATATGCGCAGCGCTGCGGTGTCACTCGTGTGTTTTTCCCGTTCGACAAAGGCGGGATGGACCTGGACGAATCGACCATCGCCAACGTACTGAAGCCGCGCGGGTATACCTCCATGTGCATCGGTAAATGGCATCTCGGGCAGACCCCGGAATATTTGCCGACCAGCAGGGGGTTCGATCATTATTTTGGCGTGCCGTACAGCGTGGACATGTCGCCGTTGCCGATGATTCGCGACACCACGATCATCGAGGAGCATACCGACCGCAACCTGCTGACCCAGCGTTATACAAAGAACGCGGTGGAGTTTATCCAGTCCTCGAAGGGCAAGCCATTCTTCCTTTATCTAGCCTACTCCTATCCACATATTCCAATTCATGCGTCAGAGAAATTTCGCGGTAAGTCGAAGCAGGGAATTTACGGAGACGCAGTGCAGGAGATCGACTGGAGCGTCGGAGAAATTCGCCGCACGTTGCAAGAGCATGGGCTGGAAGAAAATACGCTGGTCCTGTTTACCAGCGATCATGGCCCGTGGTATCAGGGCAGTCCAGGCATGCTGCGCGGCCGCAAAGATACATCGTTCGAAGGCGGATGCCGGGTGCCGCTCATCGCAAACTGGAAAGGACACATTCCCGCAGGAAAAGTGTCTGACGCATGGACTTCCAATCTTGACATCCTGCCGACGTTAGCGGCCTTGAGCGATGCGCCGCTGCCAGAGAAGCCGCTCGATGGCCTCAACATATCGGGCCTTCTGAGCGGTAAAAAAGGCAACATCGAGCGCGATGTCATGCTGTATTTTTCAGGCGACGACTGGAACGTTTACTGCGGGCGCTTGGACCACTGGAAACTCCGTTTTGCGGAGCACAATACGCCGCCCTATGATTTGAAGCCCGTGCAGGGCCGGCACACGTATCGATTGGCGCATCCGGAACTCTACGACCTGTCGGATGACCCGATGGAAAGCTACGATGTCGCGCAGGCAAATCCCCATCTCGTGCAGCAGATTTTAGAGCGCGTGGACGAAAAAATACCATCCTTTCCATCCACAGTGCAGCAGGCATATCAGGCGCAGCAACAGTTGGTGGGCAATCCCTTTACGTCCCCCGGTGCGCGACCTCGTCCCGTAAACACAAAAGCTCCGCCTTGGCACAAAACATGAGCGTGAATGTGCGCGAGACTCGACGCACACATCCACGCCACGATCAGCAAATGGGTCAATCATGATTCCTGGCATCAACAATGTTGGGTTTGTCCCAGGGTGTCGGTGGAACAAGAGTCCTGCCGTTCGTCTCGGCTTATCCTCCGGATTGATTGCTTCGATCTTTCCGAAGTTTCTTGCGGTCCGCCTTGGCCTGGGGACTCTTTTTCCCGTACTGCTTTACGTCCGCGCGAAGCTGCTTGCGGTCTTGCTTCATCTGTTGCTTGCCCGCAGAAGCTCCCGACGCAGGCACACTCGGGTTTTGAGTTGCCGAGGTTTGGGCCATGGCGAACGAAGTTCCGATAGCAAGAGTTCCAGCGAATGTCAGGTGCATCAACTGTTTCGTTGCATGTTTGAGCATAAATTGGTTCCTCGGTGGTTTATTTTTTAAGCCGAAACGCACGAACATAAAGTGGTCGAAATTTGCTTTCATTTTTCGATGCGCGGTACTCGATTCCCAGATGGTCTTACCTGGAGTTTGACGAAAGGAGATGTCCAAGGGTAGCAATGTGGACGCTGTCTCCGAGCAGAAGTTGTGGGAAGGTCACAATTCGATGACCCAATGGCAAATACAACTGCAAGTATCCTTCAACTCATCGTGGAGGGTGGGCTTGTCTCAATAGCGCTGACCACGATTCCCGTTGTGTCTCTGGCGATAGATTTGGCGACTTGCATTGTTCTGCCTTCGGTAAATGTTCCGCCGCTGTTGCGGTGTCAGTCTGCCCCCGTTTGCGCGACGGTCTGCTACGACGGAGTTGTGGATGTTCTGCTGACGATTCAAGTCCCTTGCGGCTTGGCCGGAACTGAGTTGCCCCCTCTGCAGTCCTTGAACAATCCTCCCCTGCTGGTTATAGCTGCGCCCATAAACTGTGTTCTTTGCCATTACGGCTGGCTGGCCATGGTTGACAGAGGCCCACTGCGCACGGCTCTGGCTTGCCGTCTGTTCATGCGCCATCTGGCTCGATGTCGCCTGGAAGTGCTGCTCACGGCTTGCCTGCAGCTCTGCCGCTGTTGGCGTGGCGCGAATGCCGCCTGCGCCCCCGTTAAAGCTGGTGCGGTTGTTCACAGTCGTATTGTTGATGACAGTCCGGTTGTAGGTGTTGTGAATGATCGTCGTGTTGACGTTCATCACCGAGCGGTTATAGAAGAAACTTCCGCCGCGCCAGTAGCCGCCGCCGAAACCGATGCCGCCATAGCCGAAGCCATAGTTGATGCCCCCGTAGAAGCCAACATGCGGCCCCCAGTAACCAGCGTGCCATGCATACAGACCACCACCATAGCCCCAATAACCCGGCGTCCAAAGCAGGCCAACAGCTGGCGGATGGACCCACACGCCCGGGACCCAGTAGTAGCCTGCCGTCCCGTAGCCCCAATAGCCAGGCGTCCACATATATCCATACCCAGGACAAACTGGCTGCGTATAAACCGGCAATGCTGGAGGAGGAATCGCAACCGACACAAAGATGCCAGCAAAAGACTTCATCGGCAAAACACAGGCCGCCAACGCTAAAAACAGCGCCAACAAGACTTTCTTCCCTGAAGAACTTTGTAATGAGTTAAAAACGCACATAGCCCGAATCTCCTGGTTGTCGACGTATATTTCCGCATCCCAAAAATTCTGCGAAACAAATCTCAAAAAAGTTTCCTTTCTATAGACACGCCGTAGCTAAATTTGTTGCGGGAATATGTTGTGGAAGAAGAGGAAAAACTTCTGGCTCCAGACAGTTTTTTTACTGCAAGATACTCACCATTCGATCTTTATGTCATGGACGCGTGAAAAGTGTGCTGATTTGCCCAAAAAGGAGCCATATAATCATATGGCTGCCAGCGAGACGCCAATCTCGACTCTTCCCGATGCCCTCATGAATGAGGTCGAGAATGTCGCGCTTGCGGAGCGGCGTAGCGCTGGCGAAGTCGTGCAGGAAGCCGTAGAGCGCCTCATGCGCATCAAGAGACGCGAAAAACTCTATGCCTTCGGCGAGAGCCAGACCCGCAGACTGGGCGTTCAGGAATCTGACTTTCCCAGCCTTGTGCATCAAGTTGCGCGGCGTGACTGATCGCGGCCGGCAGTGATCGCGATAACGACAGATTTCAACATCTGGGTTTCCGCTTTCAACTTTGGCGGGATTCCTCGTCGCCTGATCGATATGGCCGATGCCGGGCTCATCCGCATCGATATTTCAGACGATATCATCGATGAAGTGTTGCGCGTGCTCCGCTTGAAGTTTGAATGGCCTGCGGGATCGCTCGCCGAGGCGAAGGCCCAGATGAACGAAATCGGCTATAAGGTGACGCCTGAACGTAAGGTGGGCGCAGTGGCGGAAGCCCC
>JAJZCA010000098.1 GCA_021798735.1 Acidobacteriota bacterium
TTTTATCCGGGACTGCCGGATCATCCGCAACATGAGTTAGCCAAGCGGCAGATGTCCGGATTCGGATCGATGCTGAGTTTTGATCTAGGGTCGCTCGAAGCGGCGAATCGCATGTTGAAAGGGGTGAAGGTTTGCAGTCTGGCAGAGTCACTGGGCGGAGTCGAGACGCTGATCTCGCATCCGGCTTCGATGACGCACGCAGCGATCGGCGAAGAGGGACGGCGCAAACTCGGTATTACGGATGGCTTGGTGCGTATTTCAGTGGGAATTGAAGATGTCGATGATATTTTGGCGGACCTGGATCAGGCGCTGACCGCCGTCTAGGCATTGGTGAGCACCGAAAAAAGGTTGGTAAAGAATCAGTCCTTCAGCTTTTTTCGTATCTCAATGTTCAAGCGCTTGATCTTTTGATTTAGCGTGGAAAGTGGGATTCGAAAGGCTTCTGCCGCCTCGGTCTGGTTCCAGTTGCAGTGTTCCAATCGGTCCGTGATGATATGTTTTTCAAATTGGTCCACAATCTCAAATAACGAAGCGTCTGGATTACGCTCGAGCAGGGTCGCTTCGTAGCTGCGTCCTGTCAGATGATCGGGCAGTAGCTCCCTCGGAATGGTCTGGTCGGTGGAGAGGACAACGCAGCGCTCGATCACATTTTCCAGTTCTCGCACATTTCCAGGCCAGGAATGGTCAATCAAGGCGCGCATGGTTTCCGAGGAAATCGTGCGCAGCGGGAGTTGGTTTTCTTCGCAAAAACGCTTCAGGCAATGCGCGACCAGCAACGGGATATCTTCCTTGCGATTTCGCAGCGGCGGCAAGTCAATGGTGATCACATTGAGCCGGTAAAAAAGATCCTCTCGAAACCGGCCCTCCCGAACAGCTTGGCGAAGATCGGCATTCGTAGCAGCGACGATCCGTACATCTACCTGCAGCTCTTGTACGCCGCCCACCAGCATGAATTTCCGGTCCTGCAGCACTCGCAGCAATTTTGCCTGGGTATCCAGGGCCATGGTTCCGATTTCATCGAGAAATAGAGTGCCGCCATTGGCAATTTCAAACAGGCCCTTTTTCGATGCGATAGCGGAAGTGAATGCGCCTTTGACGTGGCCGAACAGCGTGCTTTCCAGCAGGTCCGATGGTACTGCTCCTGTATGTACGGGGACAAAGGGTTTGTCGCGACGCGGCGAATGGGAATGGATTGCTTTGGCGATTAACTCCTTGCCGGTGCCGCTCTCGCCCTGCACCAGGATGGTCGACCGGCTGGGCGCCACTTGTCCGACCAGGTCCAGCACGGCCTGCATCGGCTCGCTCTTTCCGATGATGTTTTCGAAACTGTAGCGCTGTTTCAATGCGCGCTTTAGGTGGATATTTTCTATTTCCACGCGGTGCTGTCCAATGGCGCCGCGAATATCGGCCAGTAGCTTTTCGTTGTCCCAGGGCTTCTGGATGAAATTGTTGGCGCCAAAGTGCATGGCTTCGACCACGTTCTGCACAGTGCCGTACGCCGTAATCATGATGACGGGGAGGTTTGCATGCCGTGCGCGGATTGTCTGCAGAATTTCAAATCCGCTTTGCCCGGGAAGGGCAAGGTCGAGCAGCACCAAATCGAACACCGACTCCTCCAGTGCTTTTAAACCCTTGGCCCCGTCGGGTGCAGTTGCAACCTCAAAGCCCTCCATCTCTAGCAGGAGCTGCAGCGATTCGCGGATGGCTGCTTCATCGTCGACGATGATGATGCGGAGCGGGAGGGTACTGTCGGTTTCTGGCGCAGGATTTTCATGAACGACATCAGGCATGAATGGGCTTCCTCAATTTCGGAAATTGCAGATGGAACGTCGTGCCGCGACCGACTTTGCTGTCCACCTGAATCTTGCCGGCGTGCTCCTGAATGATGCCGTAGCTCACAGAGAGTCCCAGGCCGGTCCCACGCCGTTGACCTTCAACCACGGCAGTTTTTGTGGTGAAGAATGGATCGTAGATGCGGCGAAGGTTTTCCGCAGCAATGCCGGAACCGGTATCGCCGATGAGTACCTCCACCTGGCCGTTGTCGATCGTTTCCACACGCAGTATGCCACCTTCGGCCATCGCGTCTTTCGCGTTCAGGAAAAGATTCAGGAACACCTGCTGCAGCTTTCCCATATTGCCCAGGATGTCCGGCAATTCCGGCTGCAAGGCCAGGTCGATGGTAATGTTGGCGGTGTTGAACTGATGCTGCAACAACGCCAGCGTTTCTAGTAGAACGTGATTCACGCTGACAGCCTTGAACTCGATGGTGCTGGTTCGCGAAAAATTCAGCAGACTATTGACGATTTCCGACGCGCGAAACGTTTGCTGCGTAATCTTGTCCAGAAGCGGCGCAGTGCGCTCGTCGCCACGAATCTGCTTGGCCATCATCTGAGTGTAGGAAGAGATGACTGCCAGCGGGGTGTTCACCTCATGGGCGATGCCGGCTGCCAGCAGGCCGATTGAAGATAGCTTGTCGGCCTGCATCAACTGGCTTTCCAACTGCACGCGCTCCGTGATGTCGTCGACCAGGATGATGCGGCCAACAGTGGTAAAGTCCTTATCGACGAGCGGCGCAATGGTGATATTGGCGTTGCGGATTTCTCCGGCGCGTGTGGCCAGTTGGAATTTGTAGAGATTGTGGACACCGTTTTCGTGTTTTACGCGGTCGTACTCGTCCAGAAAATCTGCCGGGAACAAACTCGCCAGCGGTTGATTTAAAGCTTCTGAGCGCGGCACGGCGTACATGGATTCCATTTGCGCGTTCCAGCTGTCGATACGGTCCGCTAGATCGACTGCCAGAATGCCAATGTTGATCGACTCGACAATGTTTTCATTGAATTCCTTTAGCTGCTCATACTCGGCTATCTTCTCCTCAAGCCTGGCATACAAGCGCGCGTTCTGGATGGCGATACCGACATAGCTGGCGAGCGTCTCCAGTAGCTCCACATCCTCACTGGAAAGGAAATCCCCATTCGTGGTGCGGCCTAGCCCCAGCACGGCAATCGTGCGCTGCTGCACTCGGCAGGGAAGGTAATAGTTCAGATCCAGAAGGGAGACCGTACGCTGCTGGCTTTCGGTTAAGTGGGGCGCATTCTGCGTGCTTTCCAGAAAGATGTGCGAACCGTCCTCGCGACCGTCGAAGCGAAGAAATCCAGTCTCAAGGTTTTCGGTGTGGTTCAGCGCAAGGGCTGGAATTCCGTGGCTAGCCGCCAGACGGAACTTGGAGGTACGGTCGTCGCGTTCGTCATCGAGGAAAACGCCAACCCGGGCAACCTGCAGAATGCGAGGCAGCCGGTCGACCAGGGCATTCAACAGTGCGCGAAGGTCGGTTTGTGTATTCAAACTGCGGGCAAATTCAACCAGAGTGGCGCGAGAGTCAAGCCGCTTGCGATCGAAGACGCGGTCCACTCGATCCTGGATGGCGCGCTTGATGGGGTCGAAGACCAGGGCGGCAATAATAATCGCGGTGGCCAGTCCCCATCCTCCGGCAGCCGGCAATTTCGTGTGTACCACTTCGCCGGCAAACGCGACCGCGCCAAAATAGATGGCGACCAAGGTTCCGGTGGCCAAAGTGTAGGTGACGCCGCGCTTGAAGATCAGGTCGACGTCCATCAGTCGGTAGCGCACGATCGCGTAACTGAACGTCAGTGGAAGAAATACCTGGCACAATACGCCGATCTGGCTCAGCAGCGTGGGTGCCGATGGGCCGCCAACAAGATTGGGAATTGCATAGAGCAGGGTGAACGGCGTGACTGCGAGCAGAGTTCCGCGGGTCAACCATTTCAACTGCTGGCGCATCAGCGGATTATCGGCTCGCCGATAGTTGATGAAGAACACCAACGCCGCTGCCACGTAATACACAGTCATGTAGCTGATCGCAACCTGGTTCAGGCGGTGATACAGCAGTTCTGTGGCGGACCAAAGCCGAATGGCCGAGACGAACAGACCGACCAGGGCGATTCCTGGAATATAAAGAAGCCACGCCATGCGGCGGCGACGCATGGTTGGGTTACGTTCCGGAAACGTGAAAGCGAAATGCAAAAGCAGGGCAGGCTGTACCGCACCGGCGACGGTGTAGCCCCAAAAAATGACCCAGTCGAACAAGTTCAGCTTTCCCGTGTAATTGAAGGCGTAGAGAACGAACGATGCCAGGCAGAAAATATAAAAATGGACCGAGCGAGGCGCTGTCCAACGGCGAAACAGAATGTACAGGCCGATCAGCAGATAGACCAGTGCGATCATCCGCAGGCCAATGTTGATATTTTGGTCCTTCGGCACCAGGATGACTGGAATCTCAAGGCGAACGCCCGCACGGGTGACGGAGTAGGTGGCCTTGCTCCAGATGCCGGTAGCAAATAGCTGCCGTTGCAGCGACGTAATGCGCAGGGTACGATGGCTGTTGACAGCAGTGAGCAGATCGCCAGTTTCAATGCCCGCGCGATCGCCAGGGCCATGTGGCAGTACTTTTTGGGCGACCAGTCCGCCCGGAGCCTCAGCCCACCACACCAGATCGGTCGGAGTCTGGAACTGATTCTCGTGGCTATAGTTAATGGATCCCAGAATGACTGCGGCAACCGTCAGCACTGCCAGTACGACAGCTGCAATTCGGAATGGAATGTTCCGTGACATTTCTTAGGGCTTATCTTTCCGCGTCAGAATGCCAGAAACAATTGCGCGGTTTCCAATGCAGTCAATATCCGATATGCAACTTGCGTGCCAGATCTGGAAAGGACGGCGGTCGAGAACCTAACCCCTTGCAGATGCCGATACTTAAAATGAATAGCTAGTGTAATTTTGAGTCTCGAGGTTTCCTTTGGTGCAGATCATCCCGTTACCGGCGGGTTTGGCTTCGAGTTGATTGCGAAGATGGGTCAATTCCGTCTCGGCACAAAGCCGAATCTGATTTCCGGATCCACGTACTTGGTTCGCACAACCCTTTCTATGGTTGAATAGTTATCCACAATTCTAAATCGAAATATATGAATTATGGAATTTCTCGGGCAACTGTCGTCACAACCGAGGCTTGCGGATTTCCCGCTATCAGGATTCGCAAATCCCGGAGATTGTTTCCCGAAGGCCCAATCATGATCGTAACCTTTCGATCTCGCAGGAAGGGAAAGGCGTCAAATCCTTCCAGAACGCGTGAGATTGTTCCCGATTCTGCGTCTTTCAGAGAATCGCGGTCGATAACTGCGCCCGCGGCCGGACTGTTACCATCGATTCCGTCCGATCCAGCCGAAAGAATCGCAATTGGGTCGTCTTCCGGGCGGAGCAACGTGGCGGCATAGAGGGCAAATTGCTGGTTGCGACCGCCAGCGCCAATCGCTGCGGGAGCGCTGATGTTGGAAGGCAAAGTCACACGCAATTCCCCCGCCGATATCAGGCACACGTTTGGGTACTCAATGCGCAAATTGCGCAGCCGATCCAGCAAATATTTCGCGGCGGTTTTGTAGTCCCACTCATCGCAGATGTTGTCAATCACTGCAACATAGCTGCGCGACTCGGCATTTTTCGCGGCAGCTTCGGCGAGGGTTTGCGCATTCAACAGGACTGAAGCTCGCGCGTGCAACGACTCCGGTTTCGGCGTCTCAAGCAACGCGTCCGATTCAAAAAAACGCCGCACGGCAGTGGGGAACTGCGTGAGCAGGCGATAGCGCTCGAGAATTTCTCTACACTCGGCGACTGTGGATGAATCCGGAACAGTTGGGCCCGAACCTAAGGCGTCCTCTCGACCAACAGGAACGTCGGAGATTAGCAGCGATCGGCACATCGCATTACCGGCAGCCATCGCGAGACGGCCACCCTTCACGGCCGAAAAATGCTTTCGGACACAATTGATTTCCGCGATGGAAGCGCCGCTGCCGACCAGGGTGCGATGGAAGCTCGCTGTATCGGCCAGTGAGATGGACGGGTCGATTGGCAGCTCCATCATTGCGGATGCTCCGCCGCTGATCAAAAAGAAACACAGCGTATTCTCCGGTGCGCCTTGCGGCAGCGCTTTCAACATGGTCAGTGCCGCGCGTGCGCCGGCGAATGAAGCCTCATTGGGTGTCGGATGGCCCCCAGAAAAAACTTGAAAGCCCTTGGGAAGCTGCGAGGAAAGCGGCGGAGAGCCCTTCGGCTCGATCAGCACTCCAGCCAAATCGCAGTGTGCCGGCAACGTTAGCTGCTGAAGTAACGAAAGAAGCATGCTCCTGGCGGCTTTTCCCACGGCAACAATCACAACTCGCTGAATACCGCCAAGGTCGATCGCTTCTTCGCCTACAATCAGGTTTTTGTCCCGTACGGACACGTGCCGCGCTACGGCTTTCTCCACGCTGCAGTCGGCCAGGGCGCGGTCGAAGATCGTTCGCGCTATTTCCCGCAAATTTGCCATTTGTTCATCCACTCGCGCGCAGGTTGTTACCGGCTGTCAGGAAGAAAATGGTCTTTCACCCAATCGACGATTGCAGCCTGTACCTGTTCAAGCTGTCCAACAAAAAAGTGATCTGCATCCTTGATCCAGATCATTTGTTTCGGCTCCGGAGCCGTCGCCACTACGGACTCAACTGCCGCGGTCGGACCGTAGGGGTCGTGGTCGCCGCTGATAAAAAGCTTGGGCTGATTGCATGTCGGCAGGTATCCGTAGGAGTATCGGCGACCCTCCGCCACGACGGGTAGGCCAAGCGCGATCAAGCCGTGGACACGGGGGTCGCCACAGCACGCGCGCATGCCTACGTTGGCGCCGAAGGAAAACCCGGCGAACAAAATAGGTCGGTGAAATTCCTGCTTCAGCCAATCGAGTGCAGCGCGCACATCGTCCTGTTCTCCGTGACCGTTGTCATGCGACCCCTGACTTCGGCCAGTTCCGCGAAAGTTGAAGCGCAATACGGGGAATCCAAGACCATGGAGAGCTTTCATCGCGCGATACACCACTTTGTTGTGCATCGTGCCTCCTCCCATTGGGTGAGGATGACAAACCAATGCACAGTAGGGGGCGTCGTCACGGCCTGGGTTCAGCAGCGCTTCCAGCGTGCCCGTGGGACCGGAGAGATCGAAGGATCGAATGGACGGTGTAATGGGCGAGGATTCCATAGGTCGGCAGTAGGGATAGTTTACGTGCATCTGAGAAGTTGCACCGTACACCGTGGATCACTCAGGGTAGCGGTATGCTGGAATTGCATGCCTACAGACCCTGTTGCACTCACACGCCAGTTGGTGGATATCGAATCCATCAGTGAAAACGAAGCCGCTGTCGGCCATTTTCTTTCCGACTATCTTCGGAAGCGCGGCTTTCAGGTAGAAACGACACCGGTTCCGCATAGCGCCGGCCGTGAACGGTTTAATGTATACGCGGGAATTTCCAGCGACCCTCCCGATGTGGTTCTGTCGACACACATGGATACGGTGCCGCCGTTTTTTTCCAGCCGGGAAGACGACCAGTACATCTACGGACGCGGCAGCAGCGATGCCAAGGGCATCATCGCTGCACAAATTGCGGCAGCGGAACGGTTGCGCGGTATAGGGGTGCGCGTTGGGCTGTTGTTCCTGGTTGGCGAAGAACGAGGTAGTCACGGGGCGAAAATCGCCAATCAGCACCCCAAGGGCAGCCGGTTCCTGATCAATGGAGAGCCTACAGACAATCGTCTGGCGCTGGCATCGAAGGGCGTACTGAACGCTGTCATTCGCGCTCGCGGGAAGATGGCGCATTCTGCCTATCCGGAGTTGGGAGACTCCGCGATTCATAAGCTGGTTTCCGTTCTGGAGCGTCTGCTGCATATGCCTCTGCCTTCCGATCCGGAAGTCGGCCCGTCCACGCTGAATATTGGTTTGATCGAAGGCGGCCACGCGCCCAATGTGATCGCAGATGCAGCCTCGGCCACGATTCTTGTGCGTTTGGTGGGGCCGTCGGACAAAATTCGTGCATCCTTGCGGGATGTATTGGGCGGAGACGCGGAGTTGGACGTGACGCTGGAAATTCCATTTCAGAAGCTGAAGCGCATCGAAGGGCTGCCCACCATGATCGCAGCGTTTACAACCGACGTTCCTGCGTTGTCGAACTGGGGCGAGCCGCTGTTGTTGGGGCCTGGCTCCATCCATGTGGCGCATACGCCCCATGAGCGGCTGGCGAAGCAGGAGCAGTTGGAGGCGATCGATCTGTACACCAAGGTGGCGCATCGCCTGGTGCAGGAACCAGCTCGCATCTAACAAACGGGAGGGCAGTGCAATATGGGAGATCAAAAAGAGCGCGCGCGCGAATTTTCTCAACGAGCCACCAAGGCTGAACTCCCGCGCGAGCAGCCCGGAAAAGAACACGTGAATGGGTTGGCGAAAGCAGCGTCTTCGTATCTGCGCTCTGCCATGCATCAGCCAGTCGATTGGCAGGAGTGGGGCGAAGCCGCATTTACCCGGGCCCGCGATGAGAATAAACCGATCCTGCTGGACATCGGCGCGGTATGGTGCCACTGGTGTCACGTGATGGACCGTGAATCCTACGAAGACGCGGAGATTGCCGACATCGTCAACGGCCACTTTATTGCCATCAAGGTGGATCGCGATGAACGCCTCGACGTCGACACGCGCTATCAAGCTGCGGTGCAAGCCATGAGTGGTCAGGGCGGGTGGCCATTGACAGTCATCCTGACTCCTGAGGGAAAGCCGTTCTTCGGCGGCACCTATTTCCCAAAAGATGAGCGCTACGGACGTCCTGGTTTCGGCCATGTATTGCTGACCATGGCCCATGCCTACCATGATCGCAACGATGAAGTGCTGGAGTCCGCCGATAGCGTCGTGTCGGCCATCGAATACAACGAATCGTTTTCCGGCCGGTCGGCTGAGTTGCATGTCGGCATCGTCGAAAAGCTGGTGCAGTCGGCGTTGCAGCAATTCGACAAGTACAGCGGGGGCTTCGGAACCCAGCCGAAATTTCCTCACCCATCCATTCTGGATTTGTTGCTGGATCATGCGACACGCAGCGCGGATGAAGGAGCACATAATGTGGCGAGGCTGACGCTCGACAAAATGGCGAGCGGCGGAATGTATGACCATCTTGCCGGAGGATTCCATCGTTACTCCGTTGACGATCGCTGGATTGTTCCCCACTTCGAGAAAATGTCGTATGACAACTCAGAGCTGTTGAAAAATTATGTTCACAGCTTTCAGAGTTTCGTTGAGCCCGAGCACGCGCGGGTTGCGCTGGAAGTGATCCATTGGATGGATACCGTATTGAGCGACCGCGAGCGCGGGGGGTTTTATGCGTCCCAGGATGCGGACGAATCTCTCGACGACGACGGCGACTACTTTACCTGGACGCGCGAAGAGGCCGCTGCGGTTTTGACTCAGGAAGAGATGGAAGTTGTCGCCGTCTATTACGACATTGGTGAACTGGGCGACATGCACCACAATCCGCAGAAAAACACGCTGCACATCGATCATTCCCTGGCAGAGGTCGCGCGTCGCGTTGCGCTCAGCGTGGAGCAGGCGACTGATTTACTGCGATCTGCAAAGAAGAAAATGTATGCCGCAAGGTTGCAGCGACCGACGCCATTTATCGATAAGACCGTTTATGTCAACTGGAATGGGCTTGCGATTTCGGCGTATCTGGAGGCGGCGCGCGTGCTGGAACTCGAAAACACGCGCCGATTTGCGTTGTTCTCTCTCGACAGAGTTCTGCGCGAGTCGTGGCATGTGGATGGCAGCCTGGATCGCGTTGTGGCCTATGGGGACAGCAAAACCCCTGCGAAGCCCGTGGCAGGAATGCTCGACGATTATGCAGCGCTGGGACTGGCATGTCTCGACGCATGGGAGTCGACCGTGCATATGCACTACTACCACCAGGCAGAACGTATTGCCGATGCCATGATTGCGCGGTTCTATGAGGTTACAAATGGCGGTTTTTTCGACACTGCGCAAAACTCCTTCGCCGCAGCGCCGCTGGGGGTGTTGGCAGCCCGTCGAAAGCCGTTGCAGGACTCGCCCACACCGGCAGGGAACTCGCTCGCCGCAATGTTGCTGCTGCGTTTGTCGGAGATATGCGGACGCAATGATTTACGAGAGAAAGCTGAAGATACACTTGAGGCATTTGCCGGGGTTGCGGAACAATTTGGGCTGTACGCAGGGGCCTACGGATTGGCATTGCAGCGGTATCTATTGCCGCCGGTACAGGTTTGTATCGTTGGCGATGACGATGATGCCCGACGCCTATCTGTCATTGCAACTGCGCGATATTCCGTGAATAAGACTGTGCTGAGATTGCCGCGCGCTGCGGTGGAGGCACATGCGCTGCCACCCGCATTGGCTGAGACGTTGCCACATCTACCGGAACTGAGCAGCGGCAGGAGTTTTGCCGTCGTCTGTAGCGGGACAAGCTGCCAGCCGCCTATTTACGAGGGCGAAGCGTTGATTGAGCGGCTGAATCGAATGATGGAATCGGGAAGCAATAATGCAATGCACGGGAGTTCTAAGTAGAGACGCGCGACGAGGTTTAAATGACAGAGAAATCAAAGACAAAAATCAACTCAGAGGATTTTCGCGTACCCCAGGGCAAGAAGGTCAAGCTGAAAAATTGGCCCACACTGGTGAAGCCTGTTTATGAGACGAAGGAGAGCTATAAGGAAATCTTGGAGGAGCATGTTGCAACGCTTAGTACATTGCAGCGTCTTCTTTACGCCTCCAACACCTACGCATTGTTGCTGATTTTTCAAGGGATGGACTCTGCGGGCAAGGATGGCGCCATTCGCCACGTCATGTCCGGGGTCAATCCACAAGGTTGCGAGGTCTTCAGTTTCAAGCAGCCAAGCGCCGAAGAGTTGGAGCATGATTTTCTTTGGCGCACGACATGCCGCCTTCCCGAGCGCGGGCGGATCGGCATTTTCAATCGTTCCTATTACGAAGAAGTACTTGTTTTGCGCGTGCATCCAGAGATTCTCCGCAGCCAGGATCTGCCGGAAGAATTGCGCGACGAGAAAAATATCTGGGAGCAGCGCTACCGCTCCATCGTGGATCTGGAGCGCCATCTGTATCGCAATGGAACGCGGACCATCAAGATATTTCTGCACCTTTCCAACGAAGAGCAGCGGAAGCGATTTCTCTCCAGAATTGACGAGCCGGAGAAGAACTGGAAATTCAGCCTCGCGGACATACACGAGCGGAAATACTGGAAAGACTACCAGGAAGCGTATGGGGATTGCCTGCAGGCGACCAGCACCCATCATGCGCCATGGTACGTGGTTCCCGCCGACGATAAGGAAAATGCCCGCCTCATTGTTTCCCAAATCGTCCTGGATGGGCTCAGCGAACTGAAGATGGCCTATCCCAAGACCACGCCAGCACGGCGCGCTGAACTGCAATCGATCCGCAAATTGCTGACGAAGTAAGGTCGGCATTCAGCGGGAAGCGAAACAATTCAAGCTGTTCGATAGGGCGTCTTCACGGTACGATGGCTGCAAGGCGCACGGCTACCGCACTCGATTGCTTCATCGAAAACCTTCAGGAGACTTTTGCATGCAGATCAGGTTTATCATCGCTGGGATTTTCTCGGCAGCTCTGGTTATGACCGCACAGCCGCTTCGCGGGCAGATGCCGCAAGGGCCATCGACTAGCGTGAATGGACCGCACGGCCCATGGCCGAAGGCGACGAACCTTCACGTACTGCCAAAGAATATTTCACACGACGATCTGATGAAGGCAATGCATGGATTTACGGGATCGCTGGGCGTGAAATGCAACTACTGCCATGCGCCGGGAGCGCAGCCTCG
>JAJZCA010000099.1 GCA_021798735.1 Acidobacteriota bacterium
TTCCGATCGAAAGCCTCGAGAAAAGCGGTACACGGCAAATTTTGTCGATCAGGGATATTGTTTTCACGCTGGGGAGTGGACCTTTCCGGATGCCCCACTTCGTGGGGTGTATGGCCGGAATCGGGTGTACGCTGATGTGACGGGCTGGGCAAGCTTCGAGCCCTGGTTGAGTCGCATTGAACAGATGAAGCCGGATTCTGTGTGGCAAATCGCGGAAACTGTTCCTCCAAACTGGTACGGGGGGGATTTGCGAGAGATGGAACGACTGACAGTGACTCTGCTGGCCCGACGCGAACGAGTGCGCGATTTAATTGTGCAGTTTCGGGATAGTACGAGGGTGCCATTTCCGAAATGGGTAGGAATGGAAAGCGTGAGCATCGAGGGGCAGTTTCGGGAGCAGAAAAAGATAGAGAATGAAGAGGGGTTTGAGGCAGGCTGAGGGAAAGGGTAGAGCCTCGCAGTTGGTTAGCAGACGGAAGGAACGCGAACAGACGTGAACAGTGAGCGCATCCAGTGTGAATTCTTTCTGGTTCGGTACGTGCCGGACACGGTGAAGAATGAGTTCATCAATATTGGAGTAGTGCTGCGAGAAGCCGGTCGGCCGGAAACTGCACGCGTGCGGTTTACCCGCGATTGGGCCCGAGTGCGATGTGTTGATCCTGAAGCCGACACTGGGATGCTGGAAGCGTTGGAGTATGAAGTACGGGAGCGCTTTTCAAACGGAGCAAGCGAAACCGCATCGATGATGAAGGCGTTGGAGGACAGTTTTTCGAACATGCTGCAGATCACCGAGCCGAAGGCTTGTTTGGCAGATTCGATACCGGCAGAGATTGAACTACTGAGCCGGATGTATATCGAGAGCAGGAAGCAACGTGAGGCGCGGAGAGCCAGCGGACGCCAAGCCATCTCTACGTCGATCCGAAGGCAATTTGAGGCGGTTGGAGTGTGGAATGTGATGCGCAAGCGAATTCAGGCGGCGATGTATACGCAGCCTGGGGATCCGCTGCGGATCGACTGCGGATATCGACCAAATGGAGTTATTCGCATGTTTCAGGCGGTCTCTCTAGAAGGCGATCTGGAGGCAGCGAAAGTACTTGCCTTCAGTGCTCCGCAGATGGCACAGGGAGTGCTTCGGGTAGAAAATGCAGCACTGGAGCTGACAGCCATCGTGGAGCCCTTGCGCGGTCTTTTGGGGAAGAACTCGGAAGAGGTCCTTGCCAGGGGTGCTGAAGAAGATCGGGTCGAACAGTACAGGTTTGGCGTGGAAACGATGGAGCGGAACCAGATTCGGGTACTAACTGTGGCAGATCTGCCGCGCATCGCCGAGCGAGCACGGGAAGAATTGAGAATGTAAGAACTCGGGGAAGAGATTTATCGCAAACAAAAGAGCGTGGCCCAAAGCCACGCTCTTTTGTTTGCGATGGACGCAAAATCGAAGACCCATTTACATCATCAAGCGAACGACAGAACAGAGAGGCGGAGACAGTGAGCTGGAAAACAATGCTCGATAGAATTTGGAGCGATCAAGCAGCGCGCCGCGAAGGACAACCCACTGCTGAACCTGCAATCGATATGGCGGCTGCCTGTGTCGATGGAGCGCAGCGCAAGACCGTGCCCCTTCCCTCTATTCTGGGGCCAGTGCGTCCACCGAATGCCTTATTGCCGAAGGGAACACCCGCAAATCTGCGACGTTTTGCGGAAAACCCTGTTCCACGACGGGCAATCAATGTCATCAAAGATCGCATTGCGAGCATGGATTGGCAGATACAGTTGCGGCGAGGATATACCCTGGCCGATGTTCCCGATGCCCACGTCAGAATGGAAATCCTTCGGAGAACGCTGGAAGAGCCAAACAATTCAGACTCCTTTCGCTCCGTAGTGGAGCAGGCGTTGGAAGACGCGCTGGTGGGCGGCTTTGGCGCGATCGAAATGGAGCGGACAGAAGATCCAGAGCGGCCTTTTGCCCTTTGGCCTGTGGATGGCGCGACGATCCAGCTGAATGCCAAGTGGGATGGAGATCAGAATTCGCCGCGCTATGCGCAGAACACGAACAGCGTCGGGCCAGGGTCGCAGATTCCTCTTTACGACAATGAATTGATGTATATCCGACTGAATCCACGCTCTCACACTCCATTTGGGCTGGGATCGCTGGAAGTCGCGTTCGAGACAGTAAACAGTTTTCTGGCTGCGCATAGGTACGCTGGAAGGCTCGCGAGCAACAGTGTTGTGCAGTATGCACTTTGGCTAAATGAGACGACGCCGGATCATCACAATCGCCTGCTGCGCTGGTGGCAGGACGAGATCGAGGGAACAGGGCGGGTGCCGCTGCTGACGTGCGAACAGAAGCCTGAAGTGCTGAAATTTACGGGCGGCACCGATGCGGAACTCCGACTGCAATGGCAGGAGTTCCTCATCCGGATGATCGCGAATGCTTTCGGTCTTCCGCCGATGCTATTGGGGCTGGAGAATGACGTTAATCGGAACACGGCACAGGAACTTCTGGATGAAGCTTTTCGAAGCACGATTGCTCCGATTGCGCGAATGTTGGCCGAGCATTTCACTCGCGACCTATTTTGCAAGCGTCTTGGCTGGCGTGAGTTTGAATTTGTTTTCAATGATCTCGATGTCGGGGATGAGATGGAAACTGTCCAGATTCAAACGGCACTGCTGAAGGCTGGGATTCTGACGGTGGACGAGGTACGGGCGCAGCGTGGATTACGCCAACTGGCGCCCACTTTGCAGATGGAAAGAGCGGTATCTGAATCTGCCAGCACGGCCGGTGAGCCGTAGGCGCCGGTACTGGGACCAAACTGCGGGCTGCAACCACAGCCCACATGACAACCACATCACCCAAAAAGAACAGGGAGAGCACATGAGACTGGACGCAATGGCGGTCGAGTTCCCAGCCATCCAGGGACATCCAAACCGGATGCCGTTTGAAGGAGTGTTGACGCTGGTCGACGTGCCCAGCGATCGCGCACCGAGCGGATCACGCGGCCACCGAGTGACATTGACCCGGACTGCAGCAGAGGCAGCGTTGCCATCTTTGCTGGGGATGGCAGTGGATTTTCGGCCGGACTGGGACGGTCATGACGCGCGCAGCAAATGCGGGATTTTAACGTCCGCAGACATTGTTGGCCATCGGCTGATGGTCGGCGGATATCTGTATGCACGCGACTTCCCTGAGGTCGAAGCGAAACTGCACGATCTCACAGCGGGAAGTATGGGCATGTCCTACGAACTTGCCGATGCGCATGTCGAAGACATGCGGGCGTCAATATGGAAGCTGAATCGCGTGACCTTTACCGGGGCTGCAATTCTGCTGCGTGACAAAGCGGCCTACCGGCAGACTTCGTTTCGGTTGAAACCTCACGTAATGCGTCGACACGGAGTTTCGTTGGCGGCGTATTGCGGGGCAGCCTAATTCAGGACCAGTGAATACTCAAGGGCCGAATACAACCCAGTGCAAGCGGTTGCCTTCCGGCGACAGTTTGGCACCTACAGAAAAAGGAGCAATCAGTATGGAGCAAGGAGCAGAACGTTCTCTTGAAACTTTGGCAATGATGCTGGATCGGCTGGCAGGCGCAGCGAGTCTCTTGGAGCAGACCGTGAGCCGACTGGAAGAACAGCACATAACTATGTCGGGACAGGTGCAGAAGATTGTTGCGACAGTAGAGCAGGCACCCAATACGTCGCAGGGGGTTAGCAATGAACGCATTTATGAATTGGAGCACAAGCTACGCGAAGCCGTGATGCAGATCGCGGAGTTGAGAGCGCAGAGTTCTCCTTCCATTGCGATGGGGCGCAAGACTGTGACCGCAGCGACGGTATCTCTGCTGGCCAAACAGGGAATTTCCTCTCTGGAATCCATCGAAGCTGGCTCGCTGGATGCAGCCCTGGCCGGACTCAGCATCGAGCAACGGATCGCAGTGAAATCACAATTGCTGCGGGCAGGAGTGCTCAACTAAGCACGGTTGCTCAACATAAAAGCATGGCGATGACTATTGTCGGACTGCGATGATGCACGAGACATGCCAGGCCAAGCTTTTTAGACTTCCAGATCGACTCCACCGCCAACCACGGCCGAAGGGCCAGTGAAAGGACAGAATGAACGCCAATTTCCACGACATCCACGCTGCCGCAGATTACATCGGGCCAGGCGCAATTGAAGTTCCGATTTACCAAACAGAGATCACCGACATCGTTCGCCGCCGAGGACTTTTCGGCCAACGCATCAAGCAGGTGCCGGCGACGGGCCATCCCTCACGCTACTTTGAGGAAACCGCAATTCCAGAGCCGACCGCTGCGACCGGGTTTGTGGATCCCCGAAGTATTTCGGCGCCGGTAGTAAGCCCAACGAGAGTAGAGCGCGCTGTTCCTCTGAAGGCGCTGGTCGCGCAGATCAACTACAACCTGTTCGACATCGAACTCGGCAATCAGCAGAGCCAGTTTGCTTACTTGCAGGCGAAGGACCTTGCAGACACGATTGAAGGCGTGATGCATATTCACGATCTTGCATTGTGGAATGGCACGGATACCTCCCTGAGCACTCCGACTACAGCCCAGTATTTCGGGGCGGCGGCACAGATTGCAGCAAGCGGGTTTACGACGACAATTACCACGACTGAACCGATCGTGGATAATCTGAAGGCAACCATTGCACTGATGGTTGCCAACAGCAACTATGCTGTGCGGCCGACAGCCATCTATGCCAACCCGGTGTTGCTTGACTTGATTGATCGCGAAATGAAGACCGAGTTCAACGTGGTGTTGCATACGAAGGAGATCAACGGCGGGTTTACCGTGAAAACACTGGTGACCCAGGCTGGGGAGCTTCCGCTCATTCCAGACTGGACCCTTGCCTACACGGGTGTACCGGGATCGGGTACGGCACAATTACCAGCGTACATTGTGACAGAAGACCTGATCGAATATCACTGGCTTAGCGATCCGAACCCTCGGGTATTTCAACTTGGCGTTCCCGGATCGCTGGCTTCACAGTATGTTGTTGTGAAGTTCGGCGCACCAGTGGTCAAGATGGCGGCCGCAGGAGCTCACTATCAGGTGATCGTCGATCGGTAATCCAGGGCTATAAGGGCAATTTGGACTTTTATTGCAGCAAGGGCGGCTGACCCCGTAACTGAGGCCAGCCGCCCTTTTCTGCCTCCATTTCTTTGCTCAGTTTCCACGCACCACAGAGCTGGAACTCACCACCGGAGGACTTTTATGGGATATTTGCTGCCAACCGACTATGCGACTTATGGTCTTCCGGCGGATACAACCGACGACTGGATCACAATGGCGTCTGCGTTGATCGATTCGTATTGCCATCGGACAAGCTTGAATCCGACCCAATACGAAGAACGCATGCGCATTACCGCGCATGCGCAAACAGTACGGCTTAGCTATCTGCCATTGCTGCCAATCGCTCCAAATACATCTCCTCTGATTTCGGTACAGGCCCGGTACATTCGGCCACGCCGTGGGGAATTGATCGATCCTTCCTACGAGCAGATTGCCTGGGTATTCGGACTGCCGGGGGCATGGAGCAATTTGAACATCGCCGATGTGGACTTCGTTCCGAATACAGGCGAGCTTACCTTTCCTATGAACATTCTGGGGCTGCCTTACAACGAAGTGGACGTGGTGTATACGGCGGGCCTTGCAGCAATTCCGTACACGGTGCAGGTGGCATGTGCACAAATTGTAAAAAATGCACAAGCTACACCAGGACTGAATGTTAAGTCCAGCCGGATCGACACCATGCAGATGGCATATTTTTCAAATTCTCTAATCGATCCGCAGGTGGCCGCGATGCTGCAGCCCTATGTAGCGACGATGTTGGGGTGAGCGATGAGCACCGACTTAAGCGTAAGAAATCCAACGGCAACGCAACAGCGGGCAGCGGACGCTTTGCTGCGTTGCCTGGGTGGAACGACGGTACTGTTGCGCCTGCCGACGCCTGCTGTCGCAGGCTCGGATGATGAGCAACTGGGCGAAAGCACCCCCTCTTATGAGGACATTCCTCTGTCGCCTGCGGTATTTCGCCGTGTTCGGCCTGAGCTTCGAGATGGCAAGGTGAACCGCTATGAATTGCTGGTTTCGGCCTCTTCCATTCAGGCTCAACTGGGACTGTTGCAACTGGCCTCGACCGATCAATTATTTGCGATGGCGACTGGAGTGTTTGTCGATGGCGAGTTGATGCCGATCGAGGCCGCTGCCGAAGCCGAGGCATTCGGCCGGCCATATATATATCGGCTGGTATTACGCGGACCGCAAAGCATCACGCTGTAAGGAGAAGCGCCATGCAGAACGCACAAAATACTTTTTACATTACATTGCGCAATCGACTGGCAGCGTTGAATCCAAATCGCACGATCTATTTGCGCGGGGTGACGCGGCCAGGAATCCTGGTGGAGAGCAATGAGTTGGTGACTGCACAGCCACCGTCGAATGTGTTTGTACTGCGCTGGCTGGGACTGCACAACGATCCTTACTTGTCAGAAGTGTTGCTCCAGATGGAGTGCGAGATCGAGTACATGACCGAGGGGACAAGTGGAAACTTTGGCATGGATCGTGGGGCCATGTTGACGGAGATGGACGCAGAGTTGATGTCTCTATTGAAGCCGAACACTTCGCAAAAGATGAGCTACGCACAGTCCCCGGCAACCGCAATGGAGACCCAGATCTTCTGGACAGAAGCAACATTCCATCCAGTCAAGGTAGAGCGCGATCGATTGCTGCGCACCGCAATGGTGTCCGTATTTAGCTACGAAGAACCGGGGGAGCAATGAGTACACCTGCGATCACTCCAATACCGCTGACACCGCTAATTGCCAGGCGCGTGCGTGCGTATTTTGCTCCGGTAAATCGCGCGGCATCGACGCCGACGATTTTCGATCCTGCACAGAATGGCAGTTTCAATCTGGATGCACCGCCGGCGCCGTGGCTGGATCTAGGATGGCTGAATGCATTCGAGCGTAAGTCTGGAACGAGAATTGTTCCACTGCGAAGTGGAGCGCCGGGACTTCCACTGTCACAGGTGCGAACGGAGATTGATTCGTTTGTGCTGCTGCACTTCCTTAGCTGGGGAAAATTGCAGATGGCAGTGACGGCCGGCTCTGAACAGATGAACCTGTTGATCACTGCATCTGGAACTGCGGCCAATGGTTCCGGCGGAACAGGTGCAGCGGCGGCTCTGTTGCAGAGCGGAAGTACGTCGACTTTTCTGAACCTTACGATGAGTCAGCTCGCAGGTTTTTCTGTAGGGCAGATGGTTACGGTAGACGTGGACTACACCGGACAAACTGGCTATGTGGGTAGTGGCGTGAGTGCGGCTTACGTCAGTTCACCGGCAGCGGTCAACTCGGATGTGAACTACATTCGGCGAGTGAGTTTCAATGTTGGGCGGATTGCCTCTGTGACATCAACAGGGTTGCAGTTGGCGCAACCTTTGATTGCAGGAGCGCCGACACCGGGAATGTCTGTGCAGACCATTCTTGGATTTGTAGACCGGGAAGGCAGCAATTTCTTTCACGAGTGGTCGGGGCTTTTCGTTGTTCCCGGAGAACAGGGCGACCGAATATTACTGCACTATCCGCGCTTGCAGATTGCGGCCAGTGGGACTGAGTCAATGAAGCCGCTCGGGCCACCTCTCAAAAAAGTGGACACCTTTGAACGGGTTGCGCAAGTGGCAGAATTTCGCGCGCTAGCAGTGACGGACGCGAATGACGGCGCTCAGGTAGTGTGCTTCCGCAGTTATATTCCGCCTGTTGCGACCAACCTATGGTGATGAGCAGGAAAGACCTGAGCGACCTATCTAACAAGACAAGGAGATGCCGGTGAAGGTCACGATTGACAACCAGGATGGCAAGGGGCCCATCGACTATTCGGGGGCGTTGTGTGCAGACCAGGATACCGAAAAAGCTGTCGTGATTACGCGCGGCCTCAACCAACCTACGCTGGCGAGGCTCCAAATGGATTGCGCCAGCCATGGGCTATCTACCCCAGTTCCCAATGCCTGGGTTGTGATCACGGCGGACAACGGCACGTTTCTATTTACGGGATATCTACCGTCGGCCGCGGAGCCGGTTTTTGCCGGATACAACTCTTCCGGTCCGCGATATCGGATGGTGTTGAACGCGTTGAGCGAGGATTGGTTGCTGAACCGAGAGGCGCTGCCGCAAACGGCACCTCTCCTGGGACAGACGGCGGGGGAAATGGTCCGCATCCTGACCAACCGCGTGAATCCTACACTGGTGCAGATGAATGGTCTTGAAGATGTCGGCACGATTGGCTTCTTTGAGCCGATGCCAAACCGACCTTGGTCAGTGAATATTGCTGCCCTCGCGAACCAGGCACGCGCTGCATACCGCGTGCTGAATGGACAACTTACACTGGCACCGGTCGGCTCGACGGTGCACGATATGAGCGATACGGTGGGGACGCTCGATTATGCGGCGTTGAGTGCGACGAATGCCAAACAAGTTGTGGACGATGTCACGCTCACGGGTTTGAGCCAGCCCATGGAATATGTAACCGAGTTATTTGAAGGCGATGGGGCAACGGTTCTATTTCAATTGCAGCGTGATCCTTTTCGCATCATTCGGCCGATTTTATTGGACGAAGAATTTACTACTTCCACGCTGAATACTTCGATCTGGAACGTAAACGATGCCGGCGGTTATTTGAGTGTGAGCGGCGGTGGCCTGGCGATGACCGGAGGAGCAGGCACCGATGGCACGACGACCCTGACGGCCATCGACCCAGTTGAATTAGGCGGAGAAGTAGTCATCGAATCGGGCTTTGTGCAATTGAATAGCGGAAGCGATGGCGTAGTTTGCGGACTTTATTCTGAGTCGGTCAACATCGCAAACTGCCTTGCTGGTTTTCGCGTGCAAACCAGCGGTTCAAACACGGTTGTCGTTCCGCTGGTGGAAGGCAACGAGGTTGGGACTGCATACACCCTACAGGCAGGCCACAGTTACATTCTGCGCATCCGTGTCCATAGCACCGAATTACAGCGAATGATGAATAGCTACTTCTCTTATGGAAGCAGTGGGCCTACGGTGTATGGCGGCGGAATGGTGCAGTCGCCGCTACAGTTGCTATTTGAATTACAGGACATGGCACTGCTGCCCTACGTAAATATCGGCTCCACAATCTTGTATGACGGCAGTGTTGCATCTTCTCCGGGGATTGCATCGTTTGCGTGTGTGAACAGTATCAATTTGCTGGGGAACATCGGCTATTTCAAAGTCACTCAGCCAGGGACGCTCTGGATTGTCAGTACGCCTTCGAGCGGTCCCCCGTTCACACGCCGTATCGGGCTTGCGAACCAAGGAGCGGACTGCAATGTACTGCGGAATGGATTTCTGCACTTCTACAAACTCGCAACTCCGCAGCCGGGCGAGACGCTTGCGGTCATGTATCGCGTGGCTGCGCCATCGGTCGCAAGAATGGCCAACAGCACGATTGGACAGGTCGGCGGAACAGGCGCTCCTACAGCCTCACAATTTGTGGGGCATGTGGTGCGTCCGTCTGCGCGCAGTGCCGTCGATTGCGAAAATGCTTGTCAGGCATTGCTCAATTTTTCTGCGAACCCTGCCGCTGCATGGAAAGGTGAGTACAAATATTACAACATACAAGACCAGCAGGACATCTGGCCGGGAGACGCACTGAATTTCAATTCTCCCGCCATTGGGTTGAACGAAAATGTGATCGTTCGGACAGTGAAGATCGAATCGACGAGTAGCGCGCCAGAGGTCTTAAACTACACGGTGCAGTTTGCCAATGATTGGGCTGAGACGATCGCGATGAAGCTGACGGATGCGATTCCGCCTGAGGTAATTTTGCCGCTGACACCAGAGTTGAGCGCAGGGAATTATCTACAGAACCTGAATGCACTTCAGGTGATTTCGATTACATCGACCGTCATCAATGTGAATGCAAATGCGACTCCTCCTGCCAATGGCGGATTTGAAGTGAGGAGCCGCGACTATACGTTTGGAGTCACCGTACAAGAGGACCTGGTGCTGCGAAGTCCAGTAGCAAATTTCACGATCACACGCTCAGCCGATGAAGAGCAGTTCTTTATTCGGATGTATGACGGATCCAAGCCGCCTATATATTCGCGGATCTCGAGCGCCATTTTCACCAATGTGCCCACTTCATAATTGGCGAACCCGATAAGCGAAGGATGGATTCAGATGGATGATTTTGAGGTAACAGTACTGTCCGATTTGTCGGTACTGAAAAGCCAAATGGCTTCTCTCATTGGATTAGGGCAACCTGGACGGCTAATCATGTTGGAGCAGCGGATGGAACAGCACGAGGTTTATTTGCAGAGAATGAAAGGTTGGGTAGCAGCCTTCTTTGTGGTTCTAACAGTCGCGCACATCGCGTTTGACTACTTCAAACGCTAGTGGAGAGTTCAAGGATTGAAGCTTCTCCTCATGGAGTTTGTATCGCGATGCAGATCTTCGGGACATAACCGTCCGACATCTCCTATGAGGGACGGGCGGAGTGTGCAAAAAATGGGATTATCTCCGCTAAATCCACCACGACGGTATGGGGAGGTGCCTCAACGCACCCAGCAGGCTCGGCCCCTTGCAGCAACACGAGTTTTTCAATCCCTGCGGACGCTCCGGCTTGAAGATCGGAGCATCGATCCCCAACGAGAACTGATCGCTGCAGATCGATTCCGTGATCCTTGGAGGCTCGAAGTATCATGCCTGGCTGCGGTTTGCGATCCATACATTCTTTGCGGTAGGGTCCAACCCCATGCTCTGGGTGGTGCGGGCAATAATAGTAGCCATCCACGCGGATGTGCGCGCGGAGAAATTCTTTGGACATCCATTGCATCAGCGAGTGAAAATCAGCCTCGGAATACAGTTGCCGCGCGATTCCGGACTGATTCGTAATGATAATGAGTTTGTATCCTCGCGCCTGGGCATATCTGCAAAGTTCAAAAATACCTTCCGTAAACTCTACCTGCTCCGGTTTGTACAGGTAGCCTATTTCCCGATTGACAACGCCATCTCGGTCTAAAAATAAAGCTGGTTGAGGGTCCTTCATAGAATCCACTGTCTTCCCGTGCAAGCCGGTGATCGCAGTCTAAGCTGCAAAGTATATTTATTCTACAAGTAAGCAAAAAATGTGCTCGAGTGCGAGATGGGCTTCCTGGATTTTCACGGTGAGGTCCGACAGCATACGCAAACAATAATCGCACGGTTTGACCATGCGACCTCTGTTTGCGCCTGTCAGTCCGATGGTCGCGATCCCGATGGAATGCCCTAGCCTGCATATCTCACACGCCGACTGTTGAGGGGGAGAGTGCGAGGGCAAAAAATAGGTGGAAAGGCCGTCATTTCTGTGGCATAACTGCGTTGTCGAGACGTAGTTTTGGCCGGGTGGAGGCGGCCTTTCACATGACAGAGTGTAATCAAGAAGTCTTCTCGTTTGCATCTCATTTTTCTCGCCGCGTAGAGGCCAGTTTCACGGCGGGTCAGGTATCGAGCGATGGCGGAGCGCTGTTGT